>NZ_JAUBOX010000092.1:0-26710 GCF_036700445.1 Microcoleus sp. T3_B1 | reverse complement strand
CCGCCACGTGATTTATCCGTGGAATCAATCCAAAATCGAAAATCAAAAATCCTCAAGCCCCCGCATTTATCCGTGGGCTCAATCTAAAATCTAAAATCTAAAATCTAAAATCTAAAATCTAAAATCTAAAATCGATTGACCCTGTTATCTGGACATTTCATTCATCAATGGCGGGACGGATGTTACTTTATTTAGTCAAATTTTATCGGATCACTTACTTGTTTCGATTCTCGGATGCAACTTTGCAGCACGGACACATTACGCCGATAGTGTTTGGATTCTCTGTGCCGCAGTGGCTTGTAGATTTTTTGATCCATCGAGATCCGAACACTCCGAATGGAGATATCTGGCATCGCACAAACTCGTTTTTCGGCAGACCTGCTGAGAGCGGATATATACTCCGCAGGGTTGTAGACAAAGATGGCAATTACACATCAGCTTTTCCAGATATGCTGTCTAAAGTGGAGAGTGATTGTTTAATCATTGCCCAAAAGTGAAAATATTTAGGAAAACTATATAGCGGTTCTCAAAAAAGTGAGGTATGCTTTTCGGCCCAATGCCCAATGCCCTGTTTGGCCAATGCCCAATGCCCATGAGTACCTCATCTTTCTGAGAAAGGCTATAGCATTCCTTGCAGGAGTCGTAAATTTTTTACCCCACCCCAACCCTCCCCGCGAGTTCGGGGAGGGAGTAAGAAATTCACAAATGATGCGAGGATTGCTATACAAAACCCGCTTCGTTAGGCGGGTTTTGTCGATCGAAGTGGCGGGAATAGTCGCCTTCATGGCATCATAGAAACTTGTCCCTCACATAATTGAAATAGATGACCGCTCAAAACTCCCCCGTTTCCCCCGTCACTTGGATCGAAGACCGAGTTCTGCTAATTGACCAAAACCGACTGCCGAAAGAATACGCTGTAGTCGAAATTAGCCGCTGCGAAGATATGGCTGAGGCGATTAAAACTATGATAGTCCGAGGTGCTCCGGCGATCGGGGTAGCAGCAGCCTACGGGATGTATTTGGGGGCGCGAGAAATCGAAACGGGCGATCGTACCGAGTTTTTTACTAAATTAGAACAAGTTGGCGAGTTATTGCGTTCCACCCGTCCCACGGCGGTTAATTTGTTTTGGGCAATATCGCGAATGCTCAAAACTGCCGAGAGAACTAGCGGTTCTGTCGAACAAGTGCAAAAAACTTTGTTAGAAATGGCTAAAACCATTCAAGCAGAAGACGTGCAAACTTGTAAAGATATCGGCGACAAGGGTTTAGAAGTTCTGCCAGCTACACCCGAAAAATTGAACTTACTAACTCACTGTAATGCAGGTGCGTTGGCAACAGCAGGCTACGGTACGGCATTAGGTGTATTTCGTTCTGCTTGGCGAGAAGGAAGACTCGGAAGAGTTTTTGCTGATGAAACTCGGCCCCGTCTCCAAGGTGCAAAACTCACCACTTGGGAATGCGTGCAAGAAGGAATTCCTGTCACATTAATAGCAGACAATATGGCCGCTCACTGCATGAAACTCGGCATGATTCACGCAGTAGTTGTCGGTGCGGACAGAATCGCTGCTAATGGCGATGCTGCCAATAAAATTGGCACTTACAGTTTAGCAATTGTTGCCAAAGCTCACAACGTCCCCTTCTTTGTTGCCGCGCCTCTGTCAACAATTGATTTTGAACTTTCCGACGGCAGCAAAATCCCCATTGAAGAACGCGATCCAGTTGAAATGTATCAAGTTGGAACTACGCGGATTTGTCCTGTGGGAGTAGAATTTTACAATCCCGCTTTTGACGTAACTCCAGCCGAATTAATCTCAGGAATAATCACAGAACACGGTACGGTTGCTCCTGGGGCGTTGAAACAGTTTCAGGCAAAACAATTAGTTTAATTGTATGTTGCTCAAGCGCTCATTCCACCTATTATCTGTGAAATTAAGCATGATTTCTAGCAGCCGCAACTGGCAGCTCAAAGTTGCGATCGCAGCTCTAACTCTGCCAGTTGTTTTCAGTACGGTCTCGGAAGCTCAAGTTTCACAAACGCTTACAGCTAAGGAATCACAAGCGAAAAACTTTGTGGGTTCGATGAATAAAGCCCAGCAAGTTTACTATGCTGAAAAAGCAGGCTTTACAAGTTCTGTTTCCAATCTATTGGTTTATCTAGGTCTCCAAGTTAAACCTAACTCAGCCAATTACAGCTACTCGATCGGCATGGTGAAAAAAGGTGCTGTATTTAACTACGGAGTATCGAAGCAAGCTAATCTCAAAAGTTTTGTGGGGGGAGTCTTTTTGGTGGCAAACAAGACGCAAACAATCTTGTGTATAAATGCTGCTCCTGGCAAGACTAAACCAGCTAATCCAACTAATACCAAAGGGGTTTTAGCCTGCGGTGCTAATACAGCCAAAGTTACTCAATAAAGTATGTCTAATTTACTGGGTAATTTAGCAAATAACTGGATAGTAAATGCAGATTTAGCTAAGCAATTGCTGGAACAAGAAGCTACTTTACTAGATGCTCGCGCACCCATTTTAAAGTGGTTTTGCCGTCTCCCACCAGCTATTCCCGTAACTTGGCCGGAATTTTCGCGATCGGACTTTCCTCACAAGGGAAAAATTATCGAAAATAACACAGTTTTAACTCAAAAACTGCAAGCAATTGGCATTTGTCAAGACAAACCTGTCATAGTCGTTGCCGATTCCGTGAAAGGGTGGGGCGAAGACGGGCGAATTGTTTGGATGTTGCGGACTTTGGGACAGGAAAAAGCAGTTTTTGTCGATGGAGGATATAGGGCTTTAATCAAAGCTGGAATTAATCGAGTAAAAGCTGCAAACAATCCACCGCAAACAGGAGATTTTGTAATATCTCGCCGCTCGAATTGGGAAATTCAGCGGGATGAATTGAAAGCTATTTTAGGAGATGCTAATTTAGCAGTTATTGACGCCAGAGAGCCGCGAGAATATGCAGGTAAAACGCCTTACGGAGAAAAGCGGGGCGGCCACATTCCCGGTGCGGTTCACCTCTATTACAAACAGTTAATGGATCGGCGCGGACAACTGCTAACCCGTGAGGAAATTATCGCTATTTTGCAGCAGAAAGGAGTTTCGCTGTCAACTCAAATTGTGAGTTATTGTAGTGGGGGAATTCGCTCTGCATGGTTGACTTGTGTATTGACAAATGTGGGATTTTGTGCTAAGAATTATGCAGGTTCAATGTGGGAATGGTCGGCGTCGCCGGCAGATAGCTATCCTTTGTCAGTCATCCTTCCACGGGCGGGCTAGAAGCCCAACCCCTACTCCCCACAAGAAAATTTAATGTTTGTGGAACAGGCCAGAAAGCCTGTTCTTGAGAATGGTATCTGAATTCAGATTCAACCTATTAACTACAAACGATCGAGGTTGAGAATTTCAACCTACTTGTTCGATATACTGAGCGAGATCGTCGCGCAGGCGGCTGAGTTCGGCTTCGGTGGTGACGCGCACGCGATCGTCCCTAACCGTAATCAGCACTTTCGCAGCAAAAGGAGTTGGCCAGATATTCGGGTTGCAGAAAACTTCCAAAAATACATCTCCTGCATACCGATATTCCATCGGTTTTTGGGGAGAAGCTTTAGCGCCAGCGGTTTTGGCTGCTACAGCTTTCAAGCTTTCCATCAAAGCTGCAATTTCGCTTTGCAAATCCCGCGCGGCTTGCGGGGAAAAGCTAAAGGATACAGAACCTTCGACTAAATTCAGTGTCAGCGGAGAAAGAGACATGGGCAATGAAATTTAACATACAATTGTTAATGATAAAATATACAATAACCTAAAAGAAGTACCTGCCAGCTAAATTGGACTGCGAAACTTGTATTAATTAAAAATTGTCTCAAGAAGCTAGGCTAAATTAATGAATATAAATCTAGTCGCAAGCTAGATTCAGCAATACTTTTAAGCTGTTATGACTTGATAAGCTTTAAACTAGAAGCCAGAAAACTTGAGGGCAGATCGAGGAGATTTTATGGTTGCCGATAACCGTTCCGAAGTCCGCAAGGTTTTAATAATTACTTTATTGCTCAATTTGCTGGTGATGGCAATAAAAGCAGCCGTGGGATGGCTGACTGGTTCCCTAAGTTTGCTGGCAGATGCTTTGCACAGTGTCACGGACAGCGCTAATAATATTTTAGGATTGGTAACTAATCATTATGCCAATCCGCAGCCCGATCGCGATCATCCCTACGGACACCAAAAATTTGATGCTCTCGGAGCTCTGGGAATTGCTGCTTTTCTGGGAATTGCCTGTTTTGAAATTCTCAGCGGTGCTGTTGAAAGGCTGATTAACGGGGGTAAAGTTGTCAAAATATCCCCAAATGAACTGTGGATTTTGCTGATTGTACTGGGGATTAATATTTTTGTCACCTTTTACGAGCGCAGAGTTGGCCAACGTCTGGGTAGCGCGATTTTAGTGGCTGACGCTCAGCACACGATGAGCGATGTTTGGGTGACAATTATGGTGATCGGCGGGTTGATTGGTGTTTGGCAAGGGCAGGTTTGGAATATACCTCAACTGCAATTCCTGGATGTGTTTTTGTCTTTTCCTGTGGCTGTTTTGGTATTTAGCAGCGGTTGGAAGGTTTTAAGGGAAAATCTGCCTTGGTTGGTGGATGAAATGGCGATCGCACCGGAAGTTATTCACGCGATCGCGATCGATGTACCGGGGGTTGTCAACTGTCACTCGATCGCCTCCCGTGGCGTTGTAGGGCGTCAAGTATTTATTGAGATGCACATGATTGTCGATGCTGTCGATGTAGAAACAGCTCACGGGATTACAGAAGAAGTAGAAGCCCGTTTGGAACAACGTTTCAGCCCTGTACGCATCTTAATTCACGTTGAGCCACCAGCTTACGAGTCCGACCAAATTAGCTACGATTCTGAAAAATGAAGGCACAACCAGTGATTTTGACACGGATACACGGATTAATTGAAGAATCGGGAAAGTATTTTTACTTACCGCAATTCCTCCAATTTTTTAAATCCTATCAATCGGGTTAGAGCGATCGCACTTAATTTAGTAGCTGTTTTCCACAGGAAAAGGGGGGTTTTCCACAGAAATCGGCAAGTTTTCCACAATAGATCGATCGGCTGTCGCTTATTTCTCTCTTCCTATTTGTATAAGTTCCAAGTATTTTGGATTTCTCTAGCCATTTCTTGCCGCAAATGCCAAGGTAGCAAAATTTCTACTTTTGAACCTAAAGCTCGCAACCACCTCAACGGGTAGTAGTCTGTATTTCGATAATACAGTTGATAGTAGGCATCGGTGGTTGGGCGAGAGTGGAAGGTTTCTAAAAGAGCCGATCGGTGTTCTGGGTTGGGGGTGTATTGTGTGATTAATCTGGCGACGCGATCGCAGTCTATGGCGGTAAAAGTATTGTGGATGGTGATTCCTTGCAGGTAGGAGCGATCGAAAGTGCGATCGAACCGCAATACCATCAGCGCAGTTTCTTTATAAAAGTCGCAACCCCAAGCTTCTTTTAACAGATCGTTAACTGTTTTGGGAGTTGGCAGGTTATTTTCTTGATATTTTTCTCGTAACAATTGCGGAACGCGGGGATCTTGCCAATCCAGAGGTTCTATGCGTTGAGAAATTATGCGATCGAGCCGATATTTGTACCAATTAATTTCACCTCTGGGGGTGCTGCCGTAGGCACACAAATATTTAGCTCGCTCCATAAAGTAAATGCAAACAGGATAAACAACGCACTCTTTAATCTGATCTTGATGAGCGCTGCGATAAGTTAGTAGCAAAGGAGTGATGTTGCCCGAATCCCAAATTTCCTGCAATTCACTCTGAAATTGATCCACAGAATCTTCCAGGGGACTAGATTCGGGCACTAAATAATCAACATGAAAAATAACGCGACGAGTCTCTTGATCGATCGCCTCTTCTGAAACTTGTTCCGCTAACAAAGGTAAACTCGGATCGAGAAAACTAAACATATCCAGATAAATCTGTGCTTTAAAACTCAAATTGCTCTTTGTATTAGAGCCTTTATACCTATCGAACATTGACGGTATTGTTTCTACTCGGCGATAGCTCTTACTTCTGCCAGGAGCATCAGTGACTCGTTTCAGCCAATTCCGACTCACCAGCAAATCGAAATCATTTTGCAGAGATTTGCGAACTTGAGCAAATAACTTTTCTGCCAATAGCTCGTCTAAATCGAGTTCGGAAATGGCAATCTGTTTTCGTAAAGAGCGCCGCCACTCGTTTACAGACACGTCCTCTTTAATCAACCACTGTTTCGTTGTTTTGTTGCAAGCACAATTTGGATCTGGATAGTTGGCAATATCTTCTTGCTTTTCATCTTTGTAATTCTCGCCAAAGAAAGCTGCGCGCCAATCAGCATAGGTAAAGGGACTGCTAAGGGCAATATATCCCTCGCCGCTGTACAGCCAACTTAACAAAACCCATAACCTGATGGCGCGGGTGAGATTGTGAATTTGGTCGAGGGAGCCGTTGGCTAGCTGCTGTAAAATTTTGGGGTTGGGGGGATTGCGAAAGGTTGGGTTCACTGTCGTTTGGTGAATTTATGTTGTTTTTTATAGCGTAAGGGCGATCGGAAGGGGGTGTTTCCGATAGTATGCAATAATCCGGGAGATCAAGTGGGAAGAGCTGATGACTACTTACAATATTGAACTTCAGGGTGAAGTGTTAAAAATTGGATTTGGAGAAGCTGCTCAAAACGACCAAATTGTGCGAGATGCGGCGGCTCGTTTGGAAGAAATGAGCAATTCTGGAGAATTGTCGGGAGGGCGGCTAATTAAAATTAATGGGCCGACATCTATACCTGTAGCTTGTGTTTTGGTTCACAAAGTTTCTCATCTTTACGGTGCAGTGGGAGTTTTCGACCCCAAATTGGGAAAATATGTAATTGCTATTACTCACAATCCTGAGTATAATTTGGGTGACTTAGTTGATTGATAGTTCGCTAGGTAATTGAGGAAGTTTTAGATATGACATCACAAGAAGTTGCTCTCCAAGTTATCCAGCAAGCTATCTGCACTTTAGCAGATTGGGCTGGGGCAAGTTTGCCCGATGGCTGTCCACTCTCAACAGAAGATACAGAACATCAAGCCGTGGCTAAAGCGAAAGAATTATTGTCATGGAAAAAGCCAGAAGTTAGTTACTTGGCGTTGCTATTTGATGAGGTAAAGTTTCCCGATAGCAAACACAGAGATTTTGAACCTCATTATTGTCCGGTAGTGGCTATCGAAGCTAAGGATAATTGTTATCCATCTATTCCTTATCCATTGACAGAGCCTCCAGATTTAGAAAAATACAAAGAAACTGTAAAAACCGAGTTAGAAAATCTTCGCGAACCAGACTGCAAAAACTTATCGCTGCTAACTAGGGTGTTAGAGAAGTATGGTTCTTGTCTCAGTTTTGGCGAGCGGAATATTGCTTTGATAGATATGGTGCGATCGACGGCGGCTGTTGCATCTGCTTTGGTTGACAATCCTGATGCCAACGAAATCGGTTTAATTGCTGGCGATTTATCGGGAATTCAAAAATTTATTTACACGATTTCTTCTGACGGGGCGCTGAAATCTCTCCGCGCTCGAAGTTTTTATCTGGAATTAGTCACTGAAGAAATTGTTCAGCAACTTCTGGAAGATTTAAATTTACCCCGTACTAATATCATTTATGCGGGTGGCGGTAATCTATATGTGCTGGCATCAAATGATATAAGCAAGGTAAAAGCTACTTTAGATTCTATTCTAGAACGCTTTAACAAGTGGCTCAAAAATACGTTTCAAGGTAAACTATTTTTAGCTATCGATTATTTGCATATGCCAACTACAGCTCTCAAAACTCAAGAATTTGCCGATATCTGGACACAAGTAACTAAGAACCTTGCCAAGCAGAAACTCCGCAAGTTTGAAAGTGATATTCATGACTTTATCCAACCCAAACCGAGTCATGAACCTTGCCGAGTTTGCCACCGTGATGATTTGCAGAGTCTCAAAAGTTTAAATCGCCGTGATCCTGATTCATCTCGTGCTTGTTGGATGTGTCGCACCATGTTTGAGCTGGGGGATGAATTGTTTGATATTAAAGCAATAGTGCGCTCTAAGCGGTCGAACATTAAAGGCGGAGTAGGCCGAATTTATTTGCCCAATTTTTATTACTACTTTTTTCCTGAATGCGAGGGAGCTTTAGAAGTAGCTAAAAATGATGAAACAGTCTTGCTGGTTAACGATTGGAGTTTAAAAAAATATCATAAAAATAATGCTGTGCCGCTTTTGTTAGGAAACTATGCCCAACGCAGCGAAGAAAAAGAAAAATACCAAAAAAAGGCGGGATTTATACGAGCGAATGAGATGACTGAGAAAGCCGAGGGTATTGCTAGAGTTGGCTATTTGCGGATGGATGTAGATAGACTGGGGAGAATTTTTGCTGAAGGCTTGGGTAAAAATCAAACGTTACCGAGATTGGCTGGACTTTCTCGCCAAATGAGTTACTTCTTTAAAGTCTATCTCAACAGTTTGGCAGAAAACCGCAAGGAGAATTTACTCGCAGCTCGAAACAGTGTTAAAATTTTAGAGAATGCAAAATGCTTGACAGAAGACGATCGCCCAAATCTCCTGTTCATCTACGCGGGTGGCGACGATCTATTTGTCAGCGGTGCATGGAACGAAATAGTTGAATTTGCCTTTGACGTTTACCAGTGTTTCCGAGCTTATACAGGAAAAAATCCAGATATTACTTTATCTGGGGGAATTAGCCTCGATGGTCCTAAATTTCCTCTCTATCAAGCCGCTAAAACATCGGGCGAAGCAGAAGAAGCTGCCAAAGGTAATGGTCGCGATAGTTTAGGTTTGTTTGGAGGTAAGTTTAAATGGGATGAATGGTTGGGAATTCAAAAAAACTGGGCTGTCATAGACGAGGAGATTAGAGACTACTTAAGTCCTGAATCTAAACCGGATTTGTGGGGAATCTTTCCCATTGTCGCTCCACTGAAAAATCTAGATATCAATTACTCCCGAAGTTTTATTCGCAACCTGTTGATGACTGCGGAAGCTCAAGAAGATATGCTGGCAAAAATTCAGGATAAATCGGAAGCTCAACAAAGAGAAATTCGTTACTACTTACATTTGCCGAAAATAGTTTATACTCTGGCGCGACTTCCCAGTAAAGTCAGAGAAAATGAGAATTTTGCCCCAGTGCGAACTTCTCTGAAAAATCCGTACAACGCGCCTTATTTTAGGGCGATCGCAACTTGGCTTGAACTACTCAACCGCTAATATAAAAATGCCTGAACCACCTAAAAAGCCCAATTCTCCAAATCCCCATAATCTTCTAACTAGACAGGACAAACAACAACTACACACCTCGACAGAAAAGACGGTTATGTCAGATGAACCACCTTTAGGAATTACGAAGAAGATAGTCAATACAATTACCGGCTTAAAAAGTTTAGGAGCTTATCCGATTCGCGACTTGGTTAAACACGCTGAGGAGTTTGGCCCTTATTTGAAGCAGGAACGATTAGAAACTAATCAGGTTCGGAAGTTCCTCGATGCTGTGAACCAGATGAAAGTCACTTTGGCTCAAACGAATGACTTTTCTAAAATAGAAATAGAAGTAGTTCTCCTTAAACCAAAACTAGCCTACGCCGCAGCCAGACAAAAAGCTGCAAAACCGATGAGTGAGGTGATGTCAGCGGCGATCGACAAAGTACGCAGCACCGAAGATTTTGAGCGTCTCGTTCAACTGATTGAATCAATTATTGCTTATCACAAAGCAGAAGGTGGAAAATAGCTATGCCTGTATCTCTTACACAAAAACCTTTACTCGGTAAAGTTCGCATTACCAGTACGCTGAATGTAGAAACCGGATTGCATATTGGTGGAGGCGGAGAAAGTCTCGACATCGGAGGACTTGATAAACCGGTCATTCGCGATCCTTTAACTCAGCATCCTTATTTACCTGGTTCGTCAATTAAAGGCAAACTGCGTTCCATTCTAGAACGATTGGAAAACAAGCCAGTTAACAGACCTGGTGGAAGCGGTACTTATCGCTACGAAAGCGATGATTTAGTAGATGGATTTACCGAAGTTAAGCAAGGAAGAGAAAAACCACCTCTGCTAATTTTTTACGATGGCGCTAAAACTTGCAAAGTCTGTCGCGTTTTTGGATCTACGGGGGAAGATTGTTGGGTAAAAACTGATGTGGTTGAAGCAGAGCAATTAGAAGCAGTAAAAGACGGTTCCAAGCGAAGGATTGTTAAAGCTAATGATGGCAGTAGATGGGGGAGTTTTGTAGAGGAAAGGGAAGGAGAACTTGGAGAACTATACACAAAAGTTAAAGGACGGAATGCCACAGCACGTTTGATTGTTCGGGACTGTCATTTACAGAGGGAATCTGCGGAAAAACTTGAGAGGGTAAATACCGGACTCTACATGACAGAGTGGAAGTTTGAAAACGGTATCGATCGCATTACAGCAGCAGCCAATCCCAGACAAGTAGAAAGGGTTCCTGCTGGATCAAAATTTCAGTTTGAACTGATCTACACGGTAGAAGATGCTTCTCAAGCTATTGAGGATTTGCAGAATCTGGCGATCGCACTGGCATTATTAGAAGATGATGCTCTCGGCGGACACGGTTCTCGCGGCTATGGCAAAGTCAAATTCGCGGATTTTCAGTTTTCTTTTCGCAGTTTAAATCAATACCGTCAGATAGCCAGCGGAGAATCAGGTTTGCCCCCAATACAACCCGTGGCTAATACAGAAGCACTTCTCGAAAACTTCGGCCGCTTCCGCGATGAAATTCAGCAGCGATTGCTGCCAGGAAATGGGGGCGAAGCATGAATAACTGGAGATTAGTTAAACTCAATTTTGGCAACTCTCCCGCTCATTTTGGGGAATTGGGAATTGGGATGGAGGAGACGAGCGATCGCGTGCGTTCTGACACTCTATTTAGTGCTTGGATTAGTGCTTGCGCTCGATTGTTTAAGAAGGATGACTTTGAGAAAGTATTGCAGCGGTTTCTCAACCCGCAGCCATCCGTAACGATGAGTTCGACGTTTGTCTACCGCCATCACGACGATCGCGATATTTACTATTTGCCGCGTCCTTTAAAGTTTCCCGCTAACTACCCTGCTGGTGACGGAGACTTAGAATTTTTCAAGGCTTACAAAAAGATTAATTATCTGCCTTTAGAAGTGTGGCATAAATGGTATCAGGGAGAAGGATTTACCAGTGAGGACAGACAAGAACTAATTAAGGAGACTAACAAGAAAAAATCTGATGGCTTTTTGCACGAACAGGGAACTTTTAGCTATAAAAAAGCCTTTAAAATCGGTCAAGAACCAAAAATAGCAGTAGACCGCGTTACCAGAGCAACCAACTTTTATCATACAGGTTTTGTGCAATTCCAATGGGAGCAAAATGGTAACGATATCAAAAGTCTATCGGGTTTGTACTTCCTGCTCAACTTTTCTCAGAAAGACGAAACCTTAGAAAATCAACTCTATGCTGCTTTACAACTGCTTGGTGAAGAAGGAATAGGAGGCGAACGCAGCAGCGGTGCAGGACACTTTGAGGTTGAATGGTTGTCGTTACCTGAATTTTGGCAAAAAGTAGTGGATTTCAAGGCAAGTCATTACAGTCTAATGAGTTTATTCTGGGATGATGATTTGTCAGTGCTAAAGAATTTGATAACCGAAGATAAAGATGCTTGCTATGAAACTATAGAGCGAGGAGGTTGGATTTCAGGGCAACAGTTGCGCCGCCAAATGCTGCGAATGTTTGTGGAAGGTTCGGTTTTTTCGTCGCCGCCGTTAGGAAAAATTGCTGACGTTACACCTCATCAATTAATAGATAAACAAACTAAGAAACATAAAAATCATCCGATCTACCGCAGCGGCATTAGTTTAAGTCTTCCTATCAAAGTCAAGAGTGAATAAATATCATGACTGCTACTTCTCACCTTGCCATCAAAAAGCCTGAAGCTTCCGAATCAAAGCGGATTCAGCTAACAAGTCCTATTTTACATATCGGCTCAGAAGTCTCGCGGTTGAATCCTTTTGAATATGTCCAGACATCTAAAAGGGTTTATCTCCCAGATCGGGAAGCTTTAGCAAAAGTGCTGTATCAAGGGGGTCGATTGGACGATTATATTCGTACTATTGAAGAGTCCAAAAATATTACTAAATTGCTTGAAGATGTTTTGGGCGATCAATGGTGGAATGCTACAGGTGAAGATGGCGATCGCATTTTTCCTGAAATTGCCGTCAGTCATAAATGGACTGAAAATCCGGTGACAGATTTGCGTCCGATGATTCGCAACGGCATGGGACAATTGTATATTCCAGGTTCGTCGATTAAAGGGGCAATTAGAACTGCGATTGCCTACCACCTTCTCAAACATGAAGAAGATTATCGCGTTCCCTTGTCAATACCATTTTCAAACCGAGTTAGCGAGATTGAGGCTAGGCTGCATGATAGCATGGGAGCAATCAAACATAATGCAAAATTTACTGACGATAGACTATTTATGAATAGTTTATTTTCAGATTTTGCTCTATCCTATCAAGGGCGAGCGGTTAATAGCAAAATCGGGCCAAACACCGACTTCATGCGAGCCATTAAAGTCACCGATTCTCAGCCGCTCGAATTAAAAAAAGTCACTAAGCAAGGAAAGAATGTATTTTTGAACTTACCTATAGTTGCTGAGGTAGTTGTCTCCAGTCGGTTTACCGATTATAAAGCTAAATATCGCGCTTCCATTTATGCAGAGATGGTACGCAACGTGCAGACTGAATTCACCATCAGTCTGGATACGGAAATGCTGCAATGGTTCACTCACAACGAAGGGATGCAAATACCGTTTAAAAATCTGGATGAACTGCTGAAAATTTGTCAAGAGTTTGCTCAAGAGCAATGGGATGCTGAACACGATTATTGGGAAGATATCAAAAATAATCGCTCTCAAGGTAAAGACTTAAATTTCAGCTATATTCAGGAACTATACGAACCGACTGAGTGCCCTTATAGCTTAAGGGTTGGTTGGGCAAGCGGAATGTTGGGAACTACCGTTAGTTTATGTCTTGATGAGAAATTGGTAGCAGAAATCCGTGATACTTGCGGAATCAAAGCACCGGGCTTTGAAGCACCAAAATCGCGGCGGACTGTTGTAGATCATAAGGGCGATATCAAATATGTACCTGGATGGGTAAAGTTTAAGCCATGCTAATTCGTTCTACCTGGACATTAACTGTATCCGAACCCGCTCTTTTACCGCGCGCTTACCATTTAGAATTGGTGAAGGAGTTGCATCGGCGATTAGGATTAGAAGTCGGGAGTGAGGCTGTACCTTCTGTAAGTTTTTCAGGAATTCAGGGTTTCTACCAAGTTTCAAAAGATTTTCAGACGTTTACACCAGATGAGTTTTATACCTTTTCTTTGTCGGGCTTGCAGGAAAATTCTGCAAAAGCGATCGCCTCCCTGAATCTCTCACCATCTCTCGAATTTCTAGGTGCTAAATTTGATATAATTAATCGAGAAGATGAAATCACCAGCTACGAACAACTTTACACAGAACTTGTAGCCAATGAACCCGAACCCATCCGCCGCTTCGACCTTAAATTTACAACTCCGACTGCTTTCGCACAAGGTTCGACGCACTTAGCTTTACCCGTTCCCAATCAGATGTTTCGCAGTTGGTTAGAAAGGTGGAATCACTTTGCTCCTGTTTATTTGGGGAGTGATGAATTAATCGCTTATTTGAGTCAGGCTGTTTTATTAAAACACCACAAGATTCAAACGCGATCGCACCAGTTGCCGAGAGGATATGTAAACGGGTTTGTTGGTCAAGTAACGCTGCAAATTCCTTACCGCACTGATTCCTTGCTGGCTAATGTAGCGAATTTGTTGGTTCAATACAGTCAGTATGCAGGTACGGGAATTAAAACCCGTCTGGGAATGGGTCAAACAAAGGTCAAACAAGATATTTAAGGAGTAAATATGAAAATAATTTCCTTCCTCGGTTTGAGCAAATATGAAGAAACTACCTATCTCAGTCCGATAGGTTCTGAGAAAGTTACTACACCTTTTTTTCAGGAAGCCTTAGTTGAGTTTTATCACCCAGAAACTCTATATGTATTGCTGACTCAGACAGTGGAAACATTTATTCCAAGAGGAGCAAGCGAATCTAACTGGGAAGCGCTACAAAAACGCTTGCATGGCAAGGTAAGCCTGCAACCAATCAAAAATATTCCCGAACGCAACAGTCCCGAAGATGTCTGGTCGATATTCCAACAGGTGACAAACTGTTTGCAGGATGGAGATAGCGTAATATTTGACATTACTCATAGCTTTCGCTCAGTGCCTGTTGTTGCTTTAATTGCTGTTAGCTATCTGCGCGTAGTTCGTAAAGTAAAAATTAAGGGACTTCTCTACGGTGCATTTGAAGCTAAAAATAAGGAAACTAATGAAACTCCTACTTTCGATCTGTTACCTATTGTCAGTTTATTGGAATGGACAACTGCAACTGACCAATTTATTAAAACGGGAAATGGAGAAGCTTTAGCTAGTTTACTGCATAGTAGTAATTCGACAACAGAAAATTTAGCAGCAAGTATCAAAGGGATTGCTCAAGGTTTACAATTGTTACGACCAATGGATGTAATGAGGGAATCGGCTTTGTTGCCCGATCGAATTAAAGAAGCCACACCTATTGTTTCTCAATCTGTTCCCCCCTTTGAATCATTACTAGAGCGCGTAGAGAAAGATTACGGTACGTTTGGCTTGGCAAACCCAGAAGATTACACCGCTAATTCTAAGTTTTCTTTGATTCGACAACTGAAGATGATCGAGTGGTATGACGAAAAAGGTCAAACGGTGCAAGCTTTATCTTTGGCACGAGAATGGTTGCCTTCATTGCTATGCTATCACTTTGAACTTGATCCTCTTGATAAACCTAATAGAGATGAAATGGAATTGCTGTTAGCAGGTGGTACTCGTAAAGGATCTAATGGCGTTTCTGATAGAAAATCGACTTACTTAGACCAATGGTTAGAGATTTCCAAGAAAACCCGAACGCAATTGACCAATCTTTGGGGTGGTCAGTCTAATTTAGCTAACCTGCGTAACGATGTACTACACGCAGGTTTTAGGAAAAATCCTAAAGGTGCAGAAGAGATTGTTCAACAAACCCAGCAAATTATTGAAGAACTCAAGAAAATAGCTAAAGAGTGGAAATTGACATAAAATAATGATCATTGATTGTTCTTTGTGTATTTAAACATTCTAAGGCGATCGCTCTTTTTACTAAAACCGATCGCCCTTTCCCGATACTAAAATCAGCTCCATAAAATACGCAACCTAAATCTGGTAAGCGATCGTGCCTTTGGGCGGTTACCAAACCGTCAGTTCAGTTCTCAAAGAATTTCAAATTACCTACACGGAATCTCATTTTATAGTACAAACTTTACAATGGTGACTTGATTCCGATTTGTGATATATTTTCTGGGCGCGGGGATTTTTTAGGATAATGTTCGATATGAAACGTTTAAAATTAAAATCAATGCCGGCGGCGGCGATCGCGATCGCCTTTTGTTTAATTGCGATCGCCAGTTACGCCCAAGCCAACAAGACTTTAACACTGGCGACTTCCCCAGACTACCCGCCCTATGAATTTAAAGATACGGCTGTTAGCGGCAACGAAATCATCGGTTTTGACATCGATATTGCCAAATATATTACTAAAAAATTGGGCTACGAACTGAAAGTAATTGGCATGGATTTTAACGGCTTAATTCCCGCTTTGCAGGCGGGAAGAGCCGATTTTGTGATGGCGGGAATGACTCCCACAGCAGAAAGGAAAAAAAATGTTGATTTTTCTGATCTTTACTACGAAGCTCAAAATACAATTGTCGCCAATAAAGGCAGCAATTTGACCAAAGCTGAAGATTTAGCCGGGAAAAAAGTAGGCGTTCAACTCGGAAGCATTCAGCAGGAAGCTGTGAAAAAAATGCCCGGTGTGCAACTGGCTGCTCTCAATAGAATTCCTGACATCATTCAAGAAATTAAATCGAACCGCATCGCGGCAGGAGTGATCGAGGATACTGTCGCTACGGGTTATGCAGCCGCCAACCCGGACTTGGAATTTAACACAATTCCGAATACTGAAGAAAGCGGTTCGGCGATCGCCTTTCCGAAAGGTTCGAGATTAGTTCCAGAATTCAACCGAGTCCTACAGCAAATGAAAGCCAGCGGTCAAATTAAGGAACTAGCTACTAAGTGGTTTTCTCGACCGATTCCGCAAGAACCTGCTCAAGCAAATCAGCCTGCGGTAGCGCCCAAGTTCGGGTTAGATTTTGGCAAAATCGTGCCGAGTTTACCTTATATTTTGTCCGGGCTTGGGGTAACGCTAACTTTTACCTTGCTGTCGGCATTTCTTGGGTTTATCTGGGGAATTGTCCTGTCTCTGTTTAAGATTTCTAGCATTAAACCGCTGTTCTGGTTTGCCACTGCTTATACCTCAATTTTTCGCGGAACGCCGCTAATTTTGCAGTTGACTTTAGTTTATTTTGCAACGCCGCAGCTTACGGGCTATAATATATCGGCGCTGCAAGCTGGCGTGATTACTTTTTTCCTGAATTCTGGGGCTTATATTTCCGAAACAATCCGCGCCGGAATTCAAGCCGTAGATAAAGGTCAAAAAGAAGCCGCAGAATCCCTTGGCGTTCCCTACAAACTGATGATGGGCGATATAATCTTGCCGCAAGCGTTGAAAAATATTTTGCCTGCATTGGTGAATGAAAGTATTGCTTTGCTGAAGGATTCAGCTTTAGTTTCAGTAATTGGCGTAGAAGACTTGCTGCGCCGCGCTACAATTGTGGGAGCAGAAAAGTATATTTACTTTGAACCTTTGATATTTGTCGGCGCAATTTATTATTTGATGGTGCTTAGTTTAACTTGGGGGGCCAATGTACTCGAACGTAGACTCCAAAGTAGCAGTTAAGGTCGATCGCCTGTATAGATCTTTTGGCAATCTGAAGGTTTTGCGCGAGATAACTACTGAGATTCATAAAGGAGAAGTGATTGCCATTATTGGCCCTTCGGGGTGCGGCAAGTCTACTTTTTTGCGGTGTTTGAATTTACTGGAAATTCCGACTTCGGGACACATATACATTGACGGGGTGGATATTACTCTGCCGAAGGTAGATATTCTGAAAATCCGCCAGAAAGTGGGGATGGTTTTTCAGCATTTCCACTTGTTCCCGCACATGACTGTGCTGCAAAATGTGATGTATGCCCCTGTAAAGGTGAAGCAGGTGGCTAAGGATGAGGCGCGTCTCAAGGGGTTAGAATTGCTGGAAAAAGTGGGTTTGTCAGATAAGGCCGAGGTTTATCCTTCTAAGCTTTCGGGGGGACAAAAACAGCGGGTGGCGATCGCCCGCTGTTTGGCTATGGAACCGGAGATTTTGTTGATGGACGAACCGACTTCTGCACTCGATCCAGAAATGGTTAAAGAAGTGTTAGATGTGATGAAAGCTTTGACGAAAACGGGAATTACAATGGCAATTGTAACTCACGAAATGGGTTTTGCGCGGGAAGTCGCCCACCGGATTTTGTTTTTGGATGGCGGAAAGGTGGCGGAAGATGTGCCGCCGCAGGAGTTTTTTAGTAGCCCGAAGTGCGATCGCGCCAAGCAATTTCTGGAAAAAATGCTTTAATTCATATAAGAATTAGAGTTTTTAACCGCAGAGGACACAGAGGACACAGAGAGAGTTAGAGGAGAAAGAGAAAGTTGCGGTAGGGTGCGTCAGTTTGAGATGCTCGATCGCCACGGAAAGTATAATAATGTTGCTCGGATGATTAACTTGGTAATTCTGTTAGAAAAACGTGAGAATTCTTTGAATCACCTGGGTATTAAAATCTTTCGGAAAGCGGTCTCTTTCCTGAGCGTGATCTAGAAAGAAAGTCTTGGGATAATAAGCAAGACTGGCTTCCATCTCGCTAATCTTTTCTAATAAGGGTTCGATGCGATCGATTTTGTCGGGATGGCGATGTTGGATGAGAGTCGCAGCATTCCTAAAATGCCGCCCCTCATCCTGCGTGACCAAATGTCCTACGCGAGCAAAGCCGTTCCCATAGTGTTGGTAGAATTCCTTAATATCCCGGTGATAAGACCACACGGAACCCATTTCGTCAAACATTAAACCAACTAGAATGGTGAATTCGTTCTCAATCAGAAACGAGATCGGTTCGAGTTCATGCACCCGACTCTGGTTTTTTTGGTCGATCGCCTCTGGGGACAAACCTGATACCATGTGATAGACCTTACGTAGAGCAACGTAGTGCCGTAATTCGTCTTGCAGCCAAAGTTCGATCGCACTCATGAATTCTAACGAGAACTCCGAACTGCGAGAGAGGAGATGCTCGTAGAGTGGCTGACTGTCTCCCTCAGAGAACACATCTCGGCTCAGGAGATCCATAAATCCAGCCTGAATTGTAGGCGCAACTTCGGGAATTTTAAACTCATCGGCAATAAATTCATCTACACTCCACTCACTGCTAAGAATCGGAATTCCCCGGACATCATGAGTTTGTAATTTCATAGTTTTTGTGATTAGAAGTTAAGTATTCACCAGACGATCGCTCACGATATGCGGAACGATTAAGCAATGTCGTCCGGTGATCGGATTGGTATCTCCGCGCAATACGATGCCGGATGGAGTATCCCCGACAATCCAGGAACCTACGACGAAGTGGTAGCCAAAATATTCGGGCAAGGGTTGATAGGACTGAATAATGAATCCTTCGCGATCGTAGCCCATCGCCTCGCGGGCGTGAACGGCTCCGGCAACAAAATCGCCTGTTTCAATAGAAACCCCAACACCTTCTAGACCCACGAGGGGCTTTTTGACGTGCATTTGGGTCAGTAATGCTGTTGATTCGATCGAGATAGTATCTGTGAAGAAAGTGGGTAGCAAGAATTGAGCGTACACTGGGTGGTTGCCAAATAATTCCCACATCCACACCATCGATCCTTTATTGCTTAAAATCTGTTTCCACAGCGGTTCAATGATTTTCACGTCCCCTGCTATCAGGCGCGATGCTAGGGCTTCATCTGCGTTAAAGGATTGGCTGGCGAGTTGCAAATCCAGCCAATCGACGATTTTCCACAGCCGCAAGATCCGATTATTGAATTGATCGACAAAAAATCCTTCTTCATCCACGCCCAGATGGTTACGCAATCCTACAAGTTGGGTGAAAAAGCGATCGTTTCCCAATTCTTGATTAATAATTTCGACCAGTTGTCCTGCCATCTCGGTATCTTCTGGCAGATGCTCGTCAATTAACAAGCTCAGGCCCAACTGCTTTAAATCATAATGACGACTTAGAGTGCGGAATCGACCCGCAACTTCGTCCCAAAAGTTGTTGAACTGATTGGCATCGTTGGGAAGCGAACGCAAATCTCGGCTTGTTTTTTTCATGTCATCTAACCACAGCCATTGATAGACTGTTTCTGCACCCAAGAGAGGAGTTTCGCCGTTGATTTCTAGAAGGCTAATTTTTCCATCTTCAGTGACGGCAAGATCGAAACGGGTATAAAGAGACATATCTTCTGCTTCGTCAACCCGATCCCACGAAACCTGAATTGCTTCCCAGAAAGCAGGGGGAATAGCGAGTTTTTTCATCCGATTTTCTAGGCCATCAGCGGTGAAAAACCAGTCCAAAAACTCCCGACACATATCCCAAAGAGCCTCAGTAGCATCCCAGATTCTCGCCTCTTCCTGGCGCGAAAACATCACCCCAAAAGGACGGTCTAAGGCTTCTGCCCAGTAGCGTTGGTTGATGTCTGCAAGAGGCTGACATTGGTAGGCGTTATCTAATACGTGCTGCTGCCAGTTGCGTCGTCGCTGAAACAAAAAGGGATACATGGTTGAAGCGCCTTGCTAGTGGTGTGGAACTCAATGAGCTACAAAAACAGAGAAAAGAACTAGAGAAAAAATAGTTGTGGGATGAATCGCCGCTCAAAAATGCTTGCATTCTATCAATTCGGGCGGGGCCGGAATGATATCAAATCCGCGCTTCTAAGTCGGGCGTAAAGTCGAATCAAGCTGCCAACAAATAATTCGCGCAATTTTCCTTTTTTTGACTCACAGTCAACAGTCAACAGTCAACAGTCAACAGTCAACAGTCAACAGTCAACAGTCAACAGTCAACAGTCAACAATGATAAGGAGTGCAACCGGAATCGATGTCATTTGCCTCCGCTTCCCAAAGGAGCCGTGGAGCGGACAGAATTACCAAAGCTCCCTCGTCCCTTGATGGTTCCGCGAGCTGCGTGGCCTGGGGGGCGATTTGGGGTGTCGCGACTGGAGGAAAAGTAGGGAGAATCTAGCGGTATGCCCTGTAGGGGACGAGTAATCTGGGTTCTATCTGGAGTTACAATTCCGATGTTGGAGCGGTAAACGGGTTGCACTGGATAAATCGTGTAGGAGCCGCCGTTGACGCCGTTGACCACTGTTGGAGGGGCATCATCATCGACATCATCGGTGAAATAGAAGCCGCCGAAGTCTGGTCGCCATCCGGGGGTAGCAACGCTGGAATTCGATACCTGCGAGCAAATGCTTGCTGTGTCTTCTTGGCATTCTGGCTGCGTGCGATACACGGGCGTAATGCGTTCGTATTCCTGCATTGCGTACCGGAACTGGGCCTGACACTGCTCTTTGGTGAACCCGTTGCTTTGGTTCGTCGCATCTACAATACATTGCTGTTCGGATGCGTAGTAGCGTACTTCGTTGGGTTGCCGCAACATGGTATAAGCAAGATAGCCTAATCCACCGATCGCCAGTACACCGGATGTAATTAGAAGGTAACGAATTGTTGTCGTTCGATTGTTGTGATGAGTCATGGCTAACCGGAGGTTAGAGTCATTATTTCAAAGAACCTGGAATGTGATGAATTTGCTGCCAATGAGATGATTGGATTTACACGGTCAACCAAAGTTCAAGTAATTTACCTAAGTCTGTGAGTTGGCACTCACGACTTTGATTATAGCTTTTACTACATTGCCCGATTCAGGGATTCCTCGATCGCAGCAAATTATATTCCTCAAATATTTTATTTCAAATTCACCTTTTTTTACTGTGCCGATCGCGCTGGCGATCAAGTTTAGCTAAAAATGCACCCGAAACATCCGCCAGAATGCTAATTATCCGATACAAAGCCACCGCACTCAGAATTATACCCGTAGAAAAGCGATCGGACAGCAGGGCGATCGCCGTTGCTTCAAATACTCCCATTCCCCCCGGTGCTCCCGGTACGACTAAACCGACAACAGGTGGATATTACTTTGCCGAAGGCAGATATTCTGAAAATCCGCCAGAAAGTAGGGATGGTTTTTCAGCATTTCCACTTCCGCACATGACTGTGCTGCAAAATGTGATCAATGCGCCTGTAAAGGTGAAGCAAATTGAATCGGATGAGGCGCGTCTGAAGGGGTTAGAATTGCTGGAAAAAGTAGGTTTGTCAGATAAAGCCGAGGTTTATCCTTCTAAGCTTTCGGGGGGACAAAAACAGCGGGTGGCGATCGCCCGCTGTTTGGCTATGGAACCGGAGATTTTGTTGATGGACGAACCGACTTCTGCACTCGATCCAGAAATGGTTAAAGAAGTGTTAGATGTGATGAAAGCTTTGACGAAAACGGGAATTACGATGGCGATTGTAACTCACGAAATGGGTTTTGCGCGGGAAGTCGCCCACGGGATTTTGTTTTTGGATGGCCCAAAGGTGGCGGAAGATGTGCCACCGCAGGAGTTTTTTAGTAACCCGAGGTGCGATCGCGCCAAGCAATTTCTGGAAAAAATTATTTAATTCAAATTAACCTATTTTCGGCACGGAAAGTCTAATTCTGGGATACCATTTATTGCGTGGTGCGTCAGCTTTGAGATAGTTAGTTTGTGACGCAAATAATGCGAGCTGACGCACCCTACTTCATTGTTACTCCATTTTCCTTTTAAGTATCTTCATTTAAGTAATACTTAGATTTAAAAACGAAGTCTCTTCCAACAAGCTTTTTCTCCGCAAATTTACTGAGTTTAGTCCAAAAAATATTAAGTTTAATTCAAGCAAATGAAAAAGGAGTAAGCACTGCCATACAATATTTAAATTGCGAACGTCCCAAGCGCATAATTCCCCAATTTCCACCTAGCTAAAGGTATATCATGCCACACAAAATTTCCCAAACTCTCAAAGCGATCGCTGAAAGTCCGAAAGCGATTGCATTTATCGATACTGCTGTCCCTGACTGGAAGACTCTAGTTGACGGCGTTACCCCTGGAACAGAAGTAATCCTGCTGGATTCTAATCACAACGGGGTAGAACAAATTGCTCAAAAACTGCGGGGCGGTAACTTCTCAGCAGTTCACATTGTATCGCACGGCGCTGTCGGTTCTCTGCAACTGGGCAATACGATGTTGACTTTGGATACATTGAGCGATCGCGCTCTCACCCCAACCTATATCATAAATGAAGAAAACCGGGGTGTAGTGTCTCTCCCCCCCCCCCCGAAATTGCGACTTTGTGCTGTGGGTAAAGGAATGGGCAAAGGGGCTGACAAGTACAAGTAATGCTGAGATTCTTCTGTATGGTTGCAACGTAGCAAAGGGAGATTTGGGTGCTGCTTTCGCACAGCGGTTAAGTCAGCTAACAGGGGCTAATGTGGCAGCTTCTACGAGTCTGACGGGTAGTGATCAGAAAGGCGGCGACTGGGAATTGGGGTATACAACTGGGGCGATGGATGCCTCTTTGGCGTTTGGGCCACAGGTGCGATCGGCTTACCAAGGGATTTTGGCGATTAAAGTCACTTACGATACACTATTTCCTCCAGAAGCGAAAAATGCGTTTGATTACGCAGTTAATATCTGGAATCGGCTACTTGACACATCAAAAGCAGACGTAGAAGTTAAGGCTACTTGGTCATCATCCTTGGGTTCAGGTTCAGGAGCTCTTGGTAACACCTCTATCACGGATGCTCAAAACTTTACTGGTGCCCCGTTACTAAATATCAGATATCCGTTCCCGCTGGCAAATCAGTTAGCTAGCACGGACGTTAATGGTGCGGCAAATCCAGACGTTGAAGTGCAGATGAATAGCTTAACCGACTGGTATTTTGGTACTGATGCTAAACCAGTATCTACACAGTTCGATTTTTCCACAGTTGCCTTGCACGAACTCGGTCACGCACTGGGGTTTAATGAAAGTTCTTTTTTGGATACTTCCAACCAAGGAAGGTACCTAAACGGTACTCCCAACATCATGGATACTTTCAGGGAGAATATTGCTGGTGAGCGCCTTTACCCTACTTATCCATCCCCTTCTATTGCGTTAGGCGCTCAATTAACTAGCGGCAATGGTTTCTTTGGGGGTGCAAATGCGATCGCAGCCAATGGCGGCAACCGCCCCCGACTTACCGGCTCCCCTATCAATTTTGATTTTGACCACTTAGAAGATTCTATTTATCCATTGGGGAACCCCAATAACTTGATAGTAACTGGAAGAGATCGAGGAG
Organism: Microcoleus sp. T3_B1; assembly: GCF_036700445.1. Lineage (NCBI taxonomy): Bacteria > Bacillati > Cyanobacteriota > Cyanophyceae > Oscillatoriales > Microcoleaceae > Microcoleus > Microcoleus sp. T3_B1. The sequence goes on along the minus strand of NZ_JAUBOX010000092.1, from coordinate 3,155 downwards.
TAGCCGTCCATACTCCCGGTCCCATTATCCTTGGGGTACTTCAAGATTTGGGTTGGAAATTGAACGCTGAGTTAGGGGTGAATGTGACTGTAGACAATGCCACACCGAAAGAAGGAGATACCGTCACCTATACCGTCACCGCTAAAAACTCTCCCCTTCACACTTTCAATAGTGTTTCTTTGGGTGGCAATGCTAGTAACGTCAAGCTAACGAGCTTGTTGCCAACAGACCTCACCCTCACAGGAAATACCCCCAGCCAAGGCACTTACGACTCTACTACTGGTGTCTGGAACTTAACCAACTTACCTGTTAATGCCACTGCGACCCTTAGCCTCAAAGCCACAGTAAATTCTGGTAGTACCGGAAAAACTATCTCTAACAACGTCGCGGTTACTTCGGACAATAATGACCCTGATGCCACCAACAATAGCAGCAAGGTTGACATCAGTGTAGGATCACCAACGGCAACACCAACTCCGACTCCGACTCCAACTCCAACAACACCAACTCCGACTCCAACAACTCCAACTCCAACAACTCCGACTCCAACAACTCCAACTCCAACAACTCCTACTCCAACAACTCCGACTCCAACAACTCCAACTCCAACAACTCCGACTCCAACAACTCCGACTCCAACAACTCCTACTCCCACAACTCCTACTCCAACAACTCCTACTCCAACAACTCCTACTCCAACAACTCCTACTCCAACAACTCCTACTCCAACAACTCCTACTTCAACAACTCCTACTCCGACTCCAACTCCGACACCACCAACTACTCCAACTCCGACACCAACTCCAACAACAACTCCAACACCAACAACAACTCCAACACCGACACCTGCACCATTAGTATCTATCTTTTCACCCAAACCTAATGCCACAGACGGCGGTGAACCAACGGGACTGCCACAAAATCTTAGCGGGCCTGGATTTTACTTTTTCACAGACAATGCTGATACTGTTATACCGCCAGATGCGATCGGTAAAGGAATCGTAGCCCTATCCGGCAATGACTCTTTAACAGGTACGAATAACGATGAAATCTTCAGTGGCAATCAAGGTGCTGATACACTTAACGGACTGGGTGGCAACGACATTTTGTTAGGCGGAAAAGGCTCTGATAGCATTGATGGCGGTGCTGGCAACGACTTCCTCAGCGGTAATAACGACAATGACAGCCTAATAGGAGGAGAGGGCAATGATGTTATACGGGGCGGCAAGGGAAATGATACTCTCAATGGCGGTGCGGGCAACGATATACTCATAGGCGATCGCGGCCCAGACATTCTCACAGGCGGTGATGGCAATGATGCTTTCTTTTTCGCCGTAGATGAAGATGCAACTCCGATTAATCAAACAGATGTGATTACGGACTTCCGCCCTGGAGATTCAATTGGTTTGATGGAAGGACTAACATTTTCTGCTCTCACTTTTGAGCGTGTGAATTTGCAGCTTGACGGCGCAACACCTGTGGCTTCTACGGCTATTAAAGTGGGTGATAATTATTTGGCTATAGTCTCTGGGGTAGCTCAAGATGCCCTGAATGCTAGCGTTTTCTTCAAAGCCTAGAGCGATCGCACGGGCAGGAGCAAGGCATTTATGGAATTGGGCTCGGCAGCTATTCCTGCGGCCCAATTGCTTGTTCTAAAAATAAGGCGCTCACTTCTATAACCTGCTTTTGCGTTATAAAATCATCAATTCCGTTGGCAGCTTGATGGCAGTATTCCTATTACCTGCAATCTGCTCTAATCTGACATTCTCAACGGCGCACCCTAGAATGACGACAATATGCGGTTTTAAATTCACCTTTTTTGACTGCGCTGATTTCGCTGGCGATCGAGCTTTGCTAAAGCAGCACCCGAAACATCCGCCAGAATGCTAATTATCCGATACAAAGCCACGGCACTCAAAATTATACCCGTAGAAAAGCGATCGGACAGCAGGGCGATCGCCGTTGCTTCAAATACTCCCATTCCCCCCGGTGCTCCCGGTACGACTAAACCGACAACAAACGCAAAACAAAAAGCACCGAACAAGTTGGGAATATTGCTAAAGTTCACCGGAGTTAAAGCCATTACCGTTAGCAAAAAACCGCAGCCCCGCAATCCGATAAAACACATTTGTCCGATTAACGGCACTAAAGGATAGCGTTTAATTGGCAAATTAATTTTGCGGCGGGACTTGACATTCGATGTTTTTTTAGCTAGATTGGAGGTAGACTCTACACGAAAATTCTGTTTCTCGCCCGCAGCCTCCCCAGCCTGGGGATTTTCCCCATTGTTCTTGGATAACTTTAACCGCTCTACAAAGAGAACGATCGGATTTAAAATTCGGGGATGAATCGCCGTTAAAATAGCAGCACAACCGACAATCCGCAACCACCAATTGAATTTGTCAAAACAAATCAACCCAATCAAAACGCCCGCCGAAGCCATCAGCAGCGGTTCCAGCAACACGCTGAGAGTAGCAGCTTTCGGGAAAATGCCTGCCTTTTTGGCTTCCAATATTCGACCCCAAAAATGCCAAATATTCCCCGGCAAATACTTGGCAATATTAGTTTTGAGAAAAACTTGAATTGCCCAGGCGGCAGTTACAGGTTGGCGGAATTCCCGCAAAATCAACATCCACACCCAGCCCACGAAAATTAGAGAAAGTAAAGTGACGCCAAGGGCGATCGCCAGCAACGGAAAACTTTCGGCTCGAATTTGGATATTCGCGACTTCTCGCCAGTGAGTTAAAAAAGCTTTGGCAATAAATAAAAACGTCCCGCCCAAAATCAAATACCGCAAATAAGGCTTTAAATGCGACTTCGCGATCTTGAAAAAATTTTGAATTCGACGCAAGTGTTGTTTTCCCATTTTCTGATCCCGATTTTGAATTTGGGATTAAGTTAGACTGTTTTAGATTTTATATTTTAGAGCGGCTAAGGCGAAATTGTGGTTGATTGACACGGCATGATATGACGGAATAAATCTGTTTAACCTGAGATGTTGCACCATTGTCAAGAACGGGCAAGATGCCCGTTCCACAATAACTCAACATTTTTGTGGAACAGGCATCTTGCCTGTTGGTTCCACAATAACTCAACATTTTTGTGGAACAGGCATCTTGCCTGTTGGTTCCACAATAACTCAACATTTTTGTGGA
>NZ_JAUBOX010000091.1:0-27352 GCF_036700445.1 Microcoleus sp. T3_B1 | reverse complement strand
TTACGGATATGGGTTGATTTACATTCTGGGCATTGCATAAATTATTCCTCCTATTCATACTCTAACTCAGCAACGCCTGCCGGTGCCTGCCATGCCTGTGATGGTGAGCAGGCGGCAGTTTTGGCGGGCGATCGAGTTTTCGAGGGCGGTGAGGGGTGAGTTGGGGTAGTTGTAGAAGGTTTTGAGTTCCGGTGCATCTCTTAAATCAAGTCGCAGTTTTTGTTGGGTGTCGTCTTCATTTGAGGTTTGTGCAGGCGCTGAGTGTTGTGGAGTTTTTGGAGGATGTGAGTTTTCTGTGCAAACGTTGATGCTACCTTTGTTTTGTACAAGGTTAAAGTTTACAAAATTAGAAGATTGAGAAATTTCATACCTCTCCATTGTGGAGCGCAAATTTGATTTCATTACATCTTCATCTAATATTTCTGAAAGAGTTTGCCATAACTTTGAGGCAATATTTCTGACATGGCGTTCAGTACAATGAACCTCTTTAGAAATTTCGGAGTATCTTTTACCTTGCCACGTTCCCCGTACTACTGCCTGTTGCAGATCGTCCAATCGTTTGCCGGTCTTAGCGAACACCAAGCCATCGGCCCACCTTAAGAGTTCTTGAACATCCATTTATTGGGTAAATGTAGGAGGTTTTCTCTATTGTATCAGACTTTTTGTGACGTTTTATGGCTAAGAAGGACAAAATATGACTTTTAACGGCTAGCTAATTTTATTAACTCCTGGCAAATTGTGACATTATCCTACTTTCCAATACATAAAAATTAAATTAAAATTAAATCACGGGCTTTAAAACAATCTTAGGCAACCTAAAAGATTTTAACAATGTAAATCTGACAGGCGCAACTATGCCAGATAGCACCGTCCATCCCTAACGGTTAAAAAAGTTGCTCAAAATGTGGCTGCATCGGTGAGCAATGTCTAGGGGATTTTCGCCTCGTGAAATGTTCGTAAAAATTTGGTAATTTCCAAGAGGATAAAAAATTATGTCTAGTGCATTATCCCTACCGCAAGCTAATTTAAAAATGGCTCTCTGGCAAGTCGATGCTGATGCAATGAGTAGCAGCGACTTGTATGTGTGGTTAAATGATATCGGCTTGCCGCATGAAGTCTCGATCCGGCTGCATGAACTCGCCACATACACGAAAAAAGCTGCTAACAAAGTTTTATTCATCGGTAAAATTCTACTGATTAAAATCATAGAATTTGTCAAAGCGCATCCCAATTTAGTTATAGGGGCTGCTGTTGGCGTCGCTGTAGGAATCTTGGCAAATTCGATACCATTTGTCGGCCCGTTATTAGCACCTTTGGCAACAGCGCTGGGTATCCCAATTGGTGCAATAGCCGGCCACCGACTCGATAAACTTGCCCAAGGCCAAGAGGTGTCTGATGATGGAATTATTGGAATTGCTCAAGACATGATTGAGATTGCCAAAGCATTTTTTCAACTAATGATAGACGTTTTCAATACAATTTTTCGCAACGTCATCACTGCTTAACTGCCCAAATTAGCAAAAAGATTGAGGTCTAATATGTCTGCAAATAAAACGCCAACCAAAGAGCAAATTCTTAAGTCAATAGAGCAATTGGAAAAAAACCCACATGATAAATTAGGGATTTTAGCCGATATTGGCATTGGTGTGGTGGGGGCGGCCGGTGCTGGTGCGGCGGTGGCAGCTTTCGGTGGTATACCACTTCTATTTGGGTTAATAACCGTTGCACCTCCCGTAGGATTAGTTGTTGGCGGTGCAGCTTTAGGTGCTGCTGCTCTTGTAGGGGTAAAACGAATATTTGAGGGCAATTATAATGAGGGAAAACAAGAAGAAATGCTTAAAAACTTAAAAGAACAGCTAAGAGATGTTGAAGCCAAAGAAAGAGCCTCCAAGCTGGAAGACAGCGATAAAACTAAATTTATTGTTTCCTTGAAAGAACCCGTCAGGCTCGATTTAATTAGCCCGAAAGACGCTCAGGATTTAATTAGCGCCGTAGAAAGCGGTAAAATTGCAATCAAAGAGGCGATTAAAATGGTTGAGGATGTGGTTAAAGCTGCTAAACCATAACTGCCTTCTGACTGCGTAACCTGGGAATGCTAAGTTGTAAGTCTGCGATCGCCCTTCCTTGAGTCAAGAGCGATCGCTCTTTATAAGAGACTACTGATACTCTCATTCTTGCCATTCTCTATCTTCCCGGTAATGTTGCAACATTACCTCAGCTTGTTTTGCTAGAATATTTCGCCTCTCATCTAATGGCAATTGCATAAATTCTCGGCGACTGGGATAGTCGCCGAGTGTTGGTATTTCTACAGCTATATCAATATCTAATGGCTGTGCTTTTCCTGCGGAAATTGCCTGTTTGGCGAGCTGTGCAGCCACAATTAGCGATTGTTGTGTGTTTTCAAAAGATAAATTCCATTCCTCTTCATCCCTTAAGTCTTCAAGATATTCTCGCAAATGTTCAACTACTTTGTCTTGAATAGTTTCTGGCAAAGATTCCAGTATTTTGACCAAAGTTGCGATCGCCCTTGATGACATAGCTTTATCCTCTATATTTAATTTACCGCAAATCCGGTGTACTGCCGAATATTGGGAGAACGAAATCCCAAAACAATCTGTTCTTTCGGGATTCCCCCCGCTACTAACTCATTCGCAATTCCCTCTTCAGTTCCATCTCTTTGAATCCAAATTTTTCCCTCAATAATATCAACATGAACTAAACATCCGTGAACTCGGATATCGTTTTCGCGCCCCAATATTATTAGCAAATAACGGTCGGAATCGCTATCAAAAACCGTTTGAATCTGAATGTCTCCATAAGCATAAGGTATTTGAGCATATTCAGTCAGAATTTTTTTGATAATGCGACGATAATTTTCTAAGGTTCCCATTGTACTATCTCCTCATTTTGTTCGGCAAAAACGATTAAACATACTTGATAATCGGCTCTAATAATTTGACCAAGCGGTTCCGACAATAATTCGCTAAAAACTGATTTTGTAATAGCTAGATAGAGCTTTCTATCTGGTTCAGTTCTAGCTATTACAGAACGATAAACTAAGTATTGACCCAGCGCATTCTCCAGGTCATTCATGTCTGATGCGCCCACAAAACTTTTGACTTCTACAGCTATCTTCTGTCCAGCTTTCTCAGCACTTAAAATCCGCTCTGCGCCCAAATCCACGTACATATCTTTAATTCCCCATTTTAATCGCAAGGGATCGTGGGTAATTCTCCATCCGTCTTTGATGAGGGCGTTTTTGACAACATTGTGATAGATGTCTTTGGCTGGCATATTGGAATAAATTAATTTTTAATCATTGATGAGAGTTAATGCTAATTTTTAGCCCTAGATATCCCTGAAAAATTCAAGCAATTTCCGCCGCGAAAAGCCGACCATCGCAGCGCTCATATTCATCTTCCAAAAGCCATGAATGAGCCTCATCATAGGTTGAACTCAGAAACAGAGACTTATAGTTTGTTGATGGGTCATAAATACAAAAGCCTCCATTTTTTCCACTTACTAACATCAAAATTCGAGGGGGGAAAACAATCGGATCTCCCCACAATTCGATAAATTCCCAATCATTAATTTGTTCGGGGAGGTCTGGTGTGTGCGATAACATGATATTCAGTTTACCAAAACTCCACACAAAAAGCGATCGCCCGCCCAACACCACCAATACCTCCAGACTTGCTACTGTAAAGAGAGTTAGATTTAATCAACAAGCAATTATGAGCGGTACTGTTACATCCCCCAACAACCTCAACCAGCAGCGGCCACTCTCCACAGCATCCGCTGACACTTCCACTTCCCTGCTGGGCGACTTCATCCAAGAAACACTCGCCTTAACCAAGCGCTTGTTTATTCAATTGCAGCGCCGCCCCTCGACGCTAGTTGCAGGCATTATTCAGCCGCTGATGTGGTTGGTTTTGTTCGGAGCTCTGTTTGAAAATGCACCCGCAGGCTTGTTCGGCGAAAGCCAGAATTACGGACAATTTCTCGGCGCTGGTGTAATCGTTTTTACTGCATTTGCCGGGGCGCTGAATGCTGGTTTGCCGATTATGTTCGATCGCGAGTTCGGATTTCTCAACCGCTTGTTAGTCGCGCCGTTGGCTTCGAGATTTTCGATCGTCCTCGCTTCCGCTATTTTTATCGTCACCCTCAGCTTTATCCAAACCGGCACAATCGTTACAGCGGGAGCGTTTTTGGGCGCGGGATTCCCCGGAATTGCCGGACTGGGGGCGATCGCCCTCATAGTCCTACTATTAGTTTTGGGCGTCACCGGCTTGAGTCTGGGTTTAGCCTTCGCTCTCCCTGGCCACGTAGAATTAATAGCGGTAATTTTTGTTACTAACTTGCCGCTGTTATTTGCCAGCACAGCCCTCGCCCCGCTGTCATTTATGCCAGAGTGGCTGCAAGTTGTGGTGACTCTCAATCCTCTGAGTTACGCGATCGAACCCATCCGCTACCTGTACCTGCACAGCGATTGGTCGCTAGCCAGTGTCGTGATGCAGGCTCCTTGGGGTAATGTCACCTTTGGAGGAGCGCTGTTAGTGCTGCTGGCGTTTGATTTGGTGGCGCTGCTGAGCATTCAACCGCTGCTGCGACGCCGATTTGCTTAGTAAGGGCGATCGTTTCACCTGCACCGTCAATTCTAGGACACGGCGCCGTGCCTTTCGTCCTGTCAACTTAAGGTAAAACCGATAGTCCGTCAGGGGTTGAAACAAGACTCTCAAAGCCAAAGTCCTCTTGCATAGGACTAATGAGTTCTTCAGTCCTCTTTCAGAGGACTTTCGCTATGAGACAGGGAATTCATTCCCTGGCGGACTGCCGGGTCAACGATAGGACTGTTTCATTCTCACGAAAATCAGGCTTTTGTAGGGGCGGTGCCCCCGTGCCCGCCCCCACCCACAGACGATTTCACAGGCATTTGGGACATGGGGGCAACCACGGGGGGATTGCCCCTACGGAGAATGAAACCGTCCTGGGGTAAGCGAGAGGACTGCGGGACTAAAAGCTTAAGTTGACACCAATGGGCATTGCCCTGTCCTTAGCCCCAGCGAAGTAATATAATATTTAGTCGCAAGTCAGAATATTGTTTAGATAGAATTGTTTTTTTGAAGATTCAACTAATAAATGATGAACACCAAAACTTCCAAATCCGGCAAATTGATGATGGGGATTGCTGCAAGCGCGATCGCATCCTGTGTTCTGTTCTCCCCTCAAGCAAGCTTCGCTCAAGCCAGCGGTTTAAATAATGCCCAACCGCTGCAAGACTTTCAAACTCAAGACAATACCGACCCATTTTCCGGCCGCAGCAGCGGCAGCGGAATATTTGATTTAATTCACCGATCGAAATTGGGAGGCGGCCGCAGCATGGAAGAATTTAATAGCGAACAGCGCCAAAATTTGAACGATGCGGCCACAGAATTTCGCAACAAACAGCGCCAACTACTGGAAAACCAAGCTGTACCTACACCAGGGGCGATCGCACCAGCAGAAATTACCGCCCCCGTCCCTTAAATTTACAACTGCTGTTTGTTTATTTCTCAGTCCGCGTGGGCGAGCCAGCGCTTAGGCGGACTTCGTTTGTCTAGCAGCGATTTCAATATCTGAATCTTATCTAAAAACCATCACCCTTAATCCCGTTCCAACCACGCCCGCATTTTACCCGGATTAAGCAAACCGTAAGGATCGACCAACTCTTTAAACTGCAACTGTTCCACATTAATACTTTTCATCCCTCCATCTTCCAATATATAAGTGTGAGGATTAGCAATCAGTGCGCCTTGCTCTTCGTGATAGCGAATAATTTCATTGAGCCGTGATTCCGTAGTGTAGCGAACTATTTGCAAAGCCGCGGCGATCGCCCTGCCATTCATCCGCAAAAACTCCAAGTGCATCATCACCTCATCCCCATAATAATTGTACAGTTCCTCAATCAATTTCAAACCTTTATCTGCGGGAAAAAGCGTCTGCAAATAAGTCAGAGACGGGTCAGCGCTGCGAGCGTGTAGAGTTGTATGATTCCAAGTAAATTCAGCAATAGCTGCACCTTTGCTCGCTGCTTGCGCGTTTTTTTGATAGCAAATTGTGCCGCCATATTCGCGCACCAAATCTTGCAGCGGTTCCAGACAAGATTCAGCTACCATTAACAAAGCGCAGTGCTTACCTTCAGGAATCTCCTCGCGGAAAGCAGCAAAATAAGCAGGAATCGGCCAAGCACAAACACAAATTAGTTTTTTGATAATTCCGTCAGCATCGCCCAAAGCTTGACCGAAGTTTGCCGAGGTCATAAAATCGTCAAAAGCGACGATGATTTCCGCCCAAGGATAAGCAGGGGCGAGGGGAATTTCTAACTCAGTAATAATCCCATTTGTGCCGTAAGCGTGATTGACTTTTTGCACTTCATCGCCGCGCAATTCGATGACGCGGGGATCGTCTTCCATTGTAACGACTCGAACGGCATGAAGATTTCCGCGATCGCGCAATTGCCCGTAAGTTATCGAACCAATTCCCCCGCTACCGCCGCCGATAAATCCCCCAATCGTTGCGGTGCGATAGGTTGAGGGAACCATCCGCAATTCCCAACCAGTTTCTCGCGCTTGTTTGTCGAAAACCGACATTTTCACCCCTGGTTCTACGCAAGCTAAACCCGGTTTTATCCAGCGGATACTGTTCATTTTGCTGGTATCTAAAATGACGCCGCCCTTGAGGGGAATGCACTGACCGTAATTGCCCGTTCCTGCACCTCTGACAGTCAGCGGAATTTTGGATTTGACGCAGGCTGCAGCAATCCGCAAAACTTCCGCTTCGCTGGCGGGACGAACTACTAAATCTCCTGTTTTATCACTTAACAGAGGTTGCAAAACTGGACTGAAGTGATAATAATCTTGAGATAGCTTGACAACTTGCGCGCGATCGCTAATTATTTCAATTCCCGATAGTTCCGAAGAAAAAGCATCCCAGTCAATACTTTGAATCGCAGTGGCAGTCATTTTGTTTCCTTTATGCTCGCAGTATTATATCAAATCCGTTAGCATCGGAATTATTCATCTCTCTGTTCTCTCCTCTGCGTTCTCTGCGTTCTCTGCGGTTTAATCATTCCAATGCAACCGGAATTCATATTATATATTTTATCAACCAGAACTTAGTAACATAAAATACTAATTGCAATCTTTCTTTAAGCAGTAAGGTGCTTATTCGTGCACCCTACATATAGAAGTTCTGCTTCCAGGGCTGCTTTTTTAATTAACAAATCCCCCAAACACCGCCATACCGTAGTATTTCCAAGGAACTGCAACAGTCTCAAATCTAGCTTTTACCAGCATTTCCAACTGTGCCGAAAGTGTAGCTAGGCGATCGGGATTAGAATACCCGTAAGAGACACTCGTCCCCACATTTGCGCGAATTTGTGCTAACGTTTCCCCCTGATTTAGCGCCCAATCTTCTCGCGCCGCTTGATAAATATCTTTCATTGCTGCTGATTCTGCTAAAAGAGGATCGGCATTCCAAAAACAGCCACCAGCATTTAAACTTTCGCGAATGCGTTGAAACAATTTCAACTTCATGTCATCCTCAAGATGGTGAATTGCCAGAGATGAAATGCAAGCATTGAATTTATCGCCCAAGCCTGAGAAATTTGGATTGTTCGCCCATTCTCCAAAATCCATTTCTATGCCAGTCCACCGGGCTGCGTATCCTGCAGACTCTATTTTGGCGCGGGCAAAATCAAGCATTCGCGGCGAGTAATCGACAGCAACTATTTCCGCAGACGGGTAGCGTTGGAGAACTTTTAAAGTGAGTTCCCCCGTACCGCAGCCGAGTTCTAAAATGCGGTGGTTTGCGTTAGCAATGCAGCCTGCTAATACATCCAACATTTCGTCATATTTAGGTAAAAGTCGCCGAATACCCGTATCAAAATTGGCAGTATTGACGAAAACTTCTCCCGGCAAAATTTCGTTGCGCGCAGGTGAGGCAGTAGAGTCAGAATTCACGATCGCCAACCATAGACTACAATTGCTATCCTAACCGATATCAAGCAAAAATTGCGTGAAGTAGGGAGAGGGCACAGCCCAAAGCGTGTCAACTTAACGTTAAACGTACTACGGATTTGCTGTCTGACGATTAAGGCTCGATCCCCCTAGCCCCCCTTAATAAGGGGGAGACAGGAATCTTCTCAAAGTCCCCCTTCTTAAGGGGGATTTAGGGGGATCTAGACTGGGTTAAAAGCGAGATTTATCAGGGGTTTCATTCTTAAGTTGACACCAATAAGCACGGCGCCGTGTCCTTACTCGATCATCTGTACTTCACTCAACAGAAAACCACTATAAAGTTATGCGTATTCTTACGGATAAGCGAAACACTCGCGGTAAACAATAATTAACCCTCGGTTGCACTCAGAGAGTCTTGCTTTACCCCCGAGGCCAACAAAACACTTTGAAAAAGCAGTGTTATGTTAGTAGTGCATAAATTCCCATCAAGATTAAACCTCACACTTGAGGATACCATGCGCCAGTTGATTTCTCCAATTCGGGCTGCCATCAGCCAATTAATTTATAAGCGAATTCTGCTTGCGCTGACAATTTTATTTTGTGTAGGTGTAGGAGTAGCGATGGCAAATATGTCTGAGCTTTCCTCTACCCTAACGGGATTGCCGGCGTGATTCAAGTCACACAATCCACTTACGATATCTTGAGAAATAAGTATCTGTTTGAAAACAGAGGAATTATCCACATCAAAGGCAAGGGCGATATGAATACTTATCTGCTTGGAGGCAGGCTAGTCAGCGCAGTTTCGGTTTAATTTGTTTATTATATTATTAAGGGGTCTGCTAGTTAGTCCAGAGTCATCAGTCATTATATCATGTCCGGTCGATCGACCGCGATTTTCGTAGGGGCCCGTGAGCCAACAATACCTGCCAATAATTGACAATCTGAAAAACCCGCCCCGACCGCGATATTATGGTTAATCAATCGGACATGATATTAGTCAGCAGCAAGCAGCCAAGAAGTAACAGTTAATAGCTGCTGGCTGTTGACTGCTGACAATTATAGGAAGTACACAGGGGATGTGAGAAACCAGGTTTCTGGGCGGTTGCTTCGTTGACACACCCAAAATTGATTACGAGAAACCCGGTTTTTTTTCCTAGGTCCTACATTAGCCATTGGCAAAATAGTAAGTTTTATGTTATTGCGGATTTTATCATTTTTGAAATTTTTCAAATCTCGCTTGTCTAGGCAAATAGCTTTGTGGGTATTTGCTAGCATTCTTGTCATAGAGGGAATTATTTTAGTTCCCTCTTATTTTCGGCGCGAAAATGAACTTTTAAGTCAACTGGAACAGGTATCTCGGGCGACTGTTGATTCCCTAGAGTTTTTGCTCCAACAAGATATTTCCGATCGCACTTTCTTGCAAGAAGAAGTAAAAAATATTACTAAGGATTCTCAAGTAGTCTTAGGACTATCTATTTACCAAGCTAACGGTGAGCTAATATATACACTTGGCGAACCCCCAGAAATCAGTTTAGAGCAACTAAAAAAAGCTCGTATAGTTCACAGTCACAATTTCGATGGCAAGCGCTACGATATTGCTTGGACGGAGCGACATTTGGGAGGCGATTACATCTTAATTGTTCGCCACGATGCTTCCACCGTTCAACCGGAACTTTACGCATTTATCGGACGGGTGGCTGTTCTAGTCATTATTATATCAGCCTTTGTCACTTCTGTGACTATGTTTTTTTTAGGCGTGACAGTAATTGCACCTCTCTTGAGATTGCGCGATGACTTGATCGCTGCCGGAGACGCTTTGAGCAAAGATCGAGCACAACCTGATTTCTACTCTCTGTCTGTCAAGCGGGATGACGAGTTGGGAGAACTCATGGTCGCATTCAATCAAATGTTTCACCGAGTTTACCAGGAAATTGCACAGCGGAAACAAGCTGAGGAAGTATTGCGCGCCGAACAAGAAAAGTCGGAACGTTTATTACTAAATATATTACCAGTAATGATTGCCGATCGCCTAAAACAAGGTCAGATAAATATTGCGGACGGATTTGCCGATGTTACAGTTTTGTTTGCGGATATTGTGGGCTTTACCGAAATATCTTCGCGCACATCTCCTGAAGAATTAGTAGAATTACTTAACAAAATATTTTCAGCTTTCGATCGCTTAAGCGAACAATACGGCTTAGAAAAAATTAAGACTATCGGCGACAATTATATGGTAGCAGGCGGTTTGCCGCTTCCCTGTACAAATCACGCCGAATCTATTGCCGAAATGGCCTTAGAAATGCAGCAAGAAATTATGAAATTCCGCGACGAATGCGGTAAACCTCTCAATATCCGCATTGGCATTAATACTGGGCCTGTGGTAGCAGGTGTCATCGGCACTAAAAAGTTTATTTACGATTTGTGGGGAGATGCTGTGAATACAGCAAGCCGCATGGAATCTCAGGGACTTCCGGGTAAAATTCAAGTTAGCAACTCAACTTATGAGTTGCTGTGCGATAAGTATTTGTTGGAAAAGCGGGGTAAAATTAATGTTAAAGGCAAAGGATCTATGACGACTTATTTGCTCAAAGGCAGAAAATTGTAACTGACAATTTTAACCATTGCCTGCGAATACGTGGTAGGGGGGCTGACGTTCCCAGGCAGGGGGCATCGACACCCAACTAGATTTTTTTTAACGAACCGCGAAGACGCTAAGGACACTAAGGAAGAGATGAAGAAAGAATCAAAAATAAAAAGTTCATAAGGGCGTTATTATTGCTATATTAAAATGCAGGTTAATATTAGTAATTGGGGCAAAAATGACTGCGAATCAGGAACATAATTATTCAAATTCACCGATTTGGCAGCCCTTCACGCAAATGAAAACGGCTGGCCCCCCACTGAAGGTAATTCGCGGCAAAGGATCTGTGCTGGAATTGGCAGACGGGCGGCAAATTCTCGACTGCATTTCTAGTTGGTGGGTGACTGTTCACGGCCACAGCCATCCAGTTCTCGCCGAGGCTCTTTACGAACAAGCCCAAAAGTTAGAACACGTAATCTTTGCCGGATTTACTCACGAACCTGCCGAGAAACTTGCGAGTAAATTACTAACTCATACGCCTGCTTCTTTAACGCGGATTTTCTTTTCTGATAACGGCTCGACTGCTGTTGAAGTTGCTCTGAAAATGGCATTTCAATATTGGCGCAATCTCGGAGAAACTAACCGCACTAGCTTTATTAGTTTTGAGGGAGGTTATCACGGCGATACTGTGGGCGCGATGTCTGCTGGGAGAAGTTCGCTGTGGTGGGAATCTTTTGCACCTTTAATGTTTGCTGGGGATGTTGTTCCTTTTCCGGCGACTTTTGACGGCGACAGCCAGGTGGAAAGCAATGAGGCTGCGAGTTTAGAGAAATTGGAGTTTTTGTTAAAGCAGGGCGGCTATGCGGGTATTTTTATCGAACCTTTGGTGCAAGGTTCTGGGGGGATGCGAATGTGCCGCCCTGAGTTTTTGCGGGCGATCGCACAACTTGCGGGCCAATTTAATGTATTGTTGATTTACGATGAAGTAATGACGGGTTTTGGGCGCACGGGCGAACTGTTTGCCTCGGTTAAATCTGCAACTTCACCGGATATCCTGTGTTTGTCTAAAGGATTGTCTGGTGGCTGTTTGCCAATTGCTGTCACAATGGCATCGGAGGATATTTATCAAGCTTTCTGGCGAGATGAATGGGACAAAGCTTTTTTTCACGGTCATTCTTACACCGGAAATCCCTTAGCTTGTGCGGTGAGTGTAGCATCCTTGGAGCTTTTGGAGCAAAACCCCAATATGTATCAAGGGATGGAAAAATTGCACCGCCAATATCTGAATCAATGGCTGAGAAATCATCCTAAACTCGAACGGATTCGGACTTGCGGCACCATCGCAGCAATGGATGTGAAAACGGAAAGCGATTCCGGTTATTTTAATGACATCGCCCCTATATTGAAAGCCAAATTTCTCGAAGCGGGCTTTTTGCTCCGCCCCTTGGGAAATACGCTTTACTTGATGCCTCCCTACTGCATTTCTCCTGATGAACTAGAATCGATTTATCGGGTGATTCGTCAGGTTTTGGATACTCTGTAAACCCTTTAATTTTAGTAATGAATTTACCCAATTGGAACGATTTGGCTGACGACGCGCTGGCGGGCAAATGTCTCTCTCGCGAGCAATCTTTAGCCGTATTGCGCGCACCGGATGAGGTTTTGCTGGAACAACTAAACGCAGCTTATCGGGTGCGCCGCCACTACTGGGGAAACCGAGTCAGGCTGCACTATTTGTTAAACGCTCAAAGTGGCCTTTGTCCTGAAGATTGCCATTATTGTTCTCAGTCAAAAATTTCGACTGCGGAAATTGAGAAATATCCGCTTTTAGCTAAGGAGAAAATTCTGGATGCCGCCCAACGCGCAGCAGAGTTAAAAGCTGGTACGTTTTGTTTGGTGATTTCGGGCCGCCAACCCAACGCATCTACTTTCGATCGCGTTTTGGATGCTGTCGAGACTGTGAAGGCAAATTATAACCTAAAAATTTGCGCTTGTTTGGGATTGTTGAGCGAGGAGCAAACTCATCGTTTGGCTAAAGCTGGAGTCGATCGCGTCAATCACAATCTCAATACTTCCGAATCATATCACACGGATATTTGCACCACTCACACTTTTGGCGATCGGGTGGAAACCGTCGAACACGTAAAAGCAGCGGGGATCACAACTTGTTCCGGCGGAATTTTGGGGATGGGCGAATCGGATGATGATGCGATCGATTTAGCGCTTTCGCTTCGCAACTTGGGCGTTACTAGCGTGCCGGTTAACTTTTTCATTCCGATTCCCGGCACACCATTTGCAGATGTGAACAGGTTAACTCCCCGCCAATGTTTGCGAATTCTCTGTTTGTTCCGATTTTTGCTTCCCAGTCAAGAAATTCGGATTGCTGGGGGACGGGAAGTGCATTTGCGATCGCTGCAACCTCTCGGACTCTACCCCGCTAATTCTATCTTTGTTGGCGATTATCTGACAACTCCCGGACAAGCTGCCCATCAAGATTGGGACATGATTCGAGATGCGGGATTTGCGATCGAATCCCCCGAAGGTTCTCTCTTAGAAGTTGATTCAGCAGTTACCAAATCCGAACAAAAAACCCTGGCTGTTTAACTCTTATACCAGTTGTCAATCGGATGAAATAAAGTAGGACACTCCAAGAGCCCATTGGTGTCAACTTAAGCCGAAAGCCTTGAGAAATCTCGTTTTTACCCCAGTCTAGATCCCCCTAAATCCCCCTTAAGAAGGGGGACTTTGAGAAGACTCCTGTCCCCCCCTTCTTAAGGGGGTTAGGGGGGATCTAAGTTTAATCGTCAAACACCACTCTGTGACTAACTTTGACCTTAAGTTGACACCAATGGGCTTTTGGAGTGTCCCTACGGTTAAAATTCTTCAATCTAAAATCTAAAATCTAAAATCTAAAATAATACAAGAGGGGGAAATTGTGGACAAACGCGAAGAAATTACGATCGCAGAATACCAGCTAACTGCCGAATCTTTCCGAGAAGGAACTTGGCATCACGACGTATCCCAAAATCGCTCCGCACTGACCGCTGCCATGCCCCGCACTCCAGGTAAAATTCTCGATATAGGATGCGGGCCGGGACGAGATTTAGTAGCGTTCAAGAGCCAAGGACACACAGTTGTAGGCTTAGATGCAACTCCAGCTTTTGTAGAAATAGCAAAAGAGTTGTCAGGATGCGAAGTTTGGCAGCAATCTTTTCTGAATCTCGACTTACCAAAAGCAGAATTTGACGGTATTTTTGCCAATGCTTCCCTGATTCACGTTCCCAGCGACGAGATGGTGAAAGTGCTGCAAGATTTGCACAAAGCCTTAGTTGTTAACGGTGCAATTGTCATGTCAATGTGCCGGGGAAATTGGGAAGGATACGACGAGAGACCAACGGGAAAACGCTATACAGCCGGATGGGAATATCATACTTTAGCGCCTTGTTTAGAACAAGCGGGATTTGCAATTGTCAATCACTACTATCGCCCCCCCGGCTTACCCCGCGAAGCTCAATCTTGGGTAGTAATAGTGGGCAAAAAAATATAACGTAAATGGGAAATTGCCAATCATTCCCCTCTCTTCCTCTGCGCCCTCTGCGCCCTCTGCGGTTAAAAAAAACTAATTCAAAAAATTACAGAGGATTGTTGTATACTGTTCCACAGTCAAAACAACCAATTTCTGCATAACTTAAAACACAATTAATATGACAGAGAAATCCCACATTTTTTTAGCAGGTGCTAGTCGAGGAGTCGGCTTAGAAATCGCCAAATGTCTCACAGCAAAAAAGATGCAAGTAACAGCACTTTTGCGATCGCCCGCAACCAGCACCGAATTAGAAGCAATGGGCATCAAAGTCGTGACTGGCGATGCTTTGGATGCAGCAGCTATGGAAGCGGCGATGGCTGGGGGTGAGCCAATTCATGCCGTAATCAGCACAATTGGCGGCTTGCCCAAAGATGTAGAATTATCCGATTATTTGGGCAACAAAAACTTGATTGATGCGGCTGTCAAAGCAGGCGTGCAAAAGTTTATTTTAGTTTCATCAATCGGCAGCGGTAATAGTGTCGGCGCTTTGCCGCCCCAAGCTTTAGAAACTTTGCGCCCGGTTTTAATTGAAAAGGAAAAAGCCGAAAATCATTTGATAGCAAGCGGGATGATTTATACAGTGATTCGTCCCGGCGGACTCAAATCGGAACCTGCAACAGGCAACGGTATTTTAACAGAAGATTGTCGAGTTGCTGGAACGATTCACCGGGCAGATGTAGCGCAGCTAGTTTGTCAGTGTTTAGTTTCTGATGCTGCTAACAATAAAGTTTTGTCAGCGGTAGATAAACAGATGGTTTACGGCAATCCAGAATTTGAGGAATTAAATCTGTAGGGGCGGGTTTTACCAACAATAATTGCCTAAAACCGATAATCTCGTAAACCCGCCCCCACTTGGGTGGCGATCGCGCGGGGTGGGGGCGGGTTTTTGAGTCTTTGGGTATCCTTTGAAACTATTGGTGAACCCGCCCCTACAAGTTTTTGACGGAGGGCGATCGTAAACCTGTCCCCAACCAACGGCAAATCTCAAGAATCGAAAGGCTTAATCCACGATCGCCCGATCGCCCAATCCAGAACCAAAGCCGCGATCGCAAATAATACCACACTCTCGACACCGCGAACCGCAAACGGCAATAACTCCTGTAGGGCGGGCATCTTCCCGGATTCAAAAAACAATCCAGCATCCAACTGTCCAAAAGCCCGCACCAACCCAAAAGCCAACACCGCACCAGATTTAAGCTGCGGGTTAACATCTCGGCGAATCGCATAGCGGTAAGTCACGCCGAACAAAAAACCGCCCAAAAGTGCGATCGCCCCTCGGGCGGCAAAATTTAGGTCAATTTCCCTTACCTGCAAACTCGCCAGAGAATCCAACCTATCCGCTAGAATTAAGCTATTACCAAGGGCGATCGCCCCAAAAGCCAGCAAACAAGACAAACCAGCAACCGTCCCTGCCTTCAAAGATTCTACCCGTTCAGCCGCACTAAAATTTGACGAATCCTTCACAGCGCCCTCATTTCAAAAATGGCTCAAATTGACTTATCATAGGGGTTGGAGTCACTTTGTACAGTTTGTTCAATAAATAGCTATGGATATTTTGTCACTCGGTTGGGTTTCGGTGCTAGTTCTGTTCTCCTTCTCAATTTCAATGGTCATTTGGGGACGCAACGGTTTCTAGATTCCAGAATAGCTTGCGGGGCCAGCTTTTTAACTGCCCCGCATTTTTTTTCATCCTATTTAACCAAATCAAAATAACAGGAGTAGGAAACATGACAGCAAAAAAAATCTTAATGTTAGTCGGCGACTTTGTAGAAGACTACGAAGTAATGGTACCTTTCCAAGCACTGCAAATGGTAGGTCACACCGTCCACGCCATCTGCCCGGACAAAGCAGCGGGTCAAACAATTCGCACCGCAATTCACGACTTTGAAGGCGATCAAACCTACAGCGAAAAACCCGGTCACAACTTCACTTTAAACGCGACTTTTGACGAAATCAACCCGGCCGACTACGACGCTTTGATTATCCCCGGAGGACGCGCCCCAGAATACATCCGCCTCAACGAACAAGTCCTGCAAATTACCCGCTACTTTGCCAACACCAAAAAGCCGATCGCATCTATTTGTCACGGCTTACAAGTTCTAACTGCAGCAGGCGTACTCGAAGGCAAACGCTGCACCGCATACCCGGCTTGCAGCCCGGACGTACTCCGGGCCGGCGGCAAATATACAGAAGTTCCCGTTACCGAAGCCGTAGTCGATGGCAATTTAGTCACCGCCCCCGCGTGGCCAGCACATCCTAACTGGCTAGCTGAATTCCTGAAAGTTTTGGGAACGAAGATCGAACATTTAGAGAAAGTCGAAGTATGACTATTTTCACAGTCAAAGTTAAACCGAATTCCAAACAGCAAAGCATCGCAGAACAACCCGACGGCAGCCTCACAATACATCTCAAGTCGCCGCCTGTGGATGGTAAAGCCAATCAAGAATTAATCATGCTGTTGGCAAAAAAGTTTAAAGTGCCGAAATCTGCGATCGGCATTAAATCAGGTCTTTCCTCGAAAAATAAACTTGTCGAAGTTGCGATCGAACCTGCAACTTCTATCTCTCCCTAGGGACACGGCAGTGCCTTTCGTCGTGTCAACTTAAGACTAAAACCCTTGAGAAATCTCGCTAATAGTCGAGTCTAGATCCCCCTAAATCCCCCTTAAGAAGGGGAGTAGGGGTTGACTTAAAGAGGCTTCCTGTCCCCCCCTTCGTAGGGGCGGTGCCAAGAGTGCCCGCCCTAGGCGCCGGGGGGATCTGGCCTTAATAGTCAAACAGCAATCTGTAACTTGGTTTGAGCTTAAGTTGACACCAATGGGCACGGTGCCGTCTCCCTACCGGATATCTATAAAGTTAACAGCCAATCTATCTAAAGATGGATTTAGACTCAACTTTAAAATCATATATTAGTAGTTGTAGAGTTAGAATAAAAAATTATGAACATTGAAAATAGAGTCGAAGCCACAGCGAAGAATATTGAAGGCAAAATCCAAGAAGCTGTTAGCGAAGTTACAGGCAATCAAAAAGATAAATTAGAAGGTCAAGCCAAGCAGGATGAAGCATCAGCAATTCACCTGAAAGAAGACCTCAAAGATAAAGCAAAAGAGATTGTAGACCGAGCTTAGTAACAGTATTCCCTACAAGTTTCCTGCCTACTAAATCCCGCAAACGATATGTTTGCGGGATTTTTTTTATAATTAGCCTAAATCATTTGTACCAATATGTAGGGGCGGGTTTTACCAACCATAATTGCCAAAAACTAACCATCTCATAAACCCGCCCCCACCAACCAAAAAATTCAGAATTAATTGAATTTAACGGTTGCGCGACGATGCTTAATCGGGGTTATTCGTTGGGTGGGGGCGGGTTTATCAACATTATTGCTGGCAAAATTCACCGGCTAACAGCCCCTACAGATTCCAGTAATTCATAATGCAAAAGCATTAATTTTGTAGCGGGAATTGTTTCCATTGCATAAGTTCTACCATCTTGATGAGAAAATTCTACCTCAAAAGCACTGCCATCAAATTCCATCACGACTGTTCCTACTTGTCCTTTATATAATTTAATGATTTGTTTTGTTTCAAAATGGGTGGCTTCTAAATCTTCAGTTAAAGCAACAATATCTAGGTCTTTAATTGTTTTCATTGTTTTTACCTCACTTTTTGACGGGATAACAACTTGTTAATCGGGGGAAACTTTCACCTAAGCGGACGATCCAAGCTGCTAGAATCAGAGATTCACCTACTTCGGTTTTCAGCAAGAATTTCATGTTGTAATGTGTTCCGTATTCATTGTTTTTTTGAATAACAACATCTTCGTTGATAGCAGCTTCTTTTAAAGCCTGTTTGAGCATTTCAGCATTTTTTAGGGTAATGCCTAACTTACTGGCCAACAAAACAGCTTTATTTTTTCCTTCTTGATGATTCGGATTTAGAGAATATTCTTCTATTTTATTGCCTAAATCTGCTAGATGACCATTGGGCAGTTTCACTATTAATAACTGTTTTTGAAGGACAAAAGAGAATATTAGTCTGCTACGATAATCGACTTTTACTCAAATGTCAATTATATCGTCTTTGAGTTGGGTGGCTGGTTTATCAACATTATTGATGGGTGGCAAAATGGATCGGTGAATCTGCCCTTCCTTTCAATGCCCAATGCCCTGTTTGGCCAATCCCCGATGCTCAATTCCCAATGCCCACAAAAAAGCCAGGGATGGATATCCCCAGCTCGAAACATAGCACAATTAGTTTTGAGAGTTCCTAGGGCGATGTTTCAGAATCGACTCCACCCACTTTTACCCAAATTAAATCAGGGTAATGTCACTCACCGTCAACCCTGGTCTGCCGTTGATGTTTGCCAGTGTAACGGCTGCCTGGGATCCAGAACCGTCAGGATCGAACAACAAGCGACCGGTGTTATCGTTTGCGCCCAGTCGATTTTCATAAATAAGGACTGCTTGTCCCGGAGCTTGCGCATTCCCCTGACCATTGTACGTCCCGGTGTCAAGCACTAAGAACTGTGTGGAACCCGGTCGGCTTGGCCCATTCACTGTACCTAAGCCGAAGGTCTGGCTATTCAAGATAAACTTGTCTTGCCCGACATCAAAACCCCCGATTTGGTCTACGTTAGTACCATCGGCAGTACCATCGGCGCCCTCGCCGAAGTTCTGGTAGTAGAAGCTGTCATTACCCGATCCGCCAATCAGCGTGTCAGCACCAGGCCCGCCGCCGAGAGAGTCGTTACCGTCGCCGCCGATCAAATAGTCGTTTCCAAAGCCGCCCAGCAGGGTGTCGTTTCCGGCGCCGGAATTTAAGGTATCGTCCCCCAATGTTGCGTTGGATGAGTCGCCGAATAGGACGTCATCCCCGCTACCAGTAGTGATGACATCAGTGCCGTTGCCACCAGTAATGAAGTTGCTGCCTAAGGTATCGGTAATCAAGTTTGGCGTTGTAGGACTGTTAGGACCGCTAAAGGTGACGCTGCTAGCGTAGGAGATGAAGTCGTTACCGGCAGCGTTGCCAATCAGGCTATCGCGATCGCTGCCAAAGATCAGGGTGTCACTTCCCTCGCCACCGTTAAAGAGGTTGGTGACGGTGAAGCTGCTGGCAGTAGTAGGATTGGTGTAGCCAATTAACAGATCGCCGCCCAGCGCGCCTTCGAGAGTAATCAAAGCAGTACCAGTAGCATTACCAAAAATGGCAGCGGTAGCATTGATAGTATCGTTGCCATCTCCACCGACTGCATTAGTAAATGTACCGCTCAGGCTGTCGTTGCCTTCGCCGCCGATCATCGAATCGCTGGAGAAGGCAGCGACGATCGTGTCATTGCCCACTCCGCCGTCGAGCAAGTTGCGACCCGCGAAGCCTCCAAATGAACTCTGGGCACCTCCGCTCAAAGTTACATTCACCGTCGTTCCTGACGTGATGAAGTCGTCGCCGACACCTCCCAACGCGGTATCCTGGGTAGCAAAAACCCTGATCGTGTCGTTGCCGTCGCCGCCGTCGAAGAAGTTTTTGCCGGCGCCAAACTCGGCGATACCGCCGACGAGAGAATCGTTGCCGGCACCGCCGAGCAAGGTGGTTTTCTCAACGCCAATGGTGACGAAGCTGCCTAGAGCAAACTGGTTCGGCTGGCTACTGTTGCGAATGACTAAAGTATCGTTGTCAAGGTCGCCCGACAGATAGCTGTTGCTGGCCACACCGTACAGTGTGTCGTTGTCTTTACCGCCGAACAGAGTATCTTTTTGATTGATACCTACAACGTAGTCGGCGCCAAGGTCCCCCCGCAAGTAGTTGCTACCTGCATTGCCACCGGCGCTGCCGCCGACGGGAAGACCGAGGTTGTTGCCGCCGCCGGAGATGAAGAAGCCGAGGGAGTCATTGTCCTTGCCGCCGTAGAGGGAGTCTCTTCCGAGGGCGCCTCCGAGCATCGTATCAGTACCCTCATTACCAAACATGAGGTTGCCATCGACTGTACCTTGGAGCAAGTCTTCTCCCAAACCGCCGTACAGGGTCGTATTCCGGCTTTGAGCGACTACGGTGTCACTGCCTGCGTCGCCAAACAGCAAAGCCCGCTCGCGCTGGGCTACTAATGAATCTTCGTCGCCGTCGCCGTACAGTGTATCGTTCGGGCCGACGGAAGTCAGAGTATCGTTATCGGCTTGGCCAAATATTAAACTGCCGCCGAGGGTAGAAGTTGTAATTAAATCCGCCCCCGCTCCAGCGAAGATTGTATCCGGGCCCAGTCCCGGAGTGTTTAAATTAGTTTGATCGGAATTGTCAGTTAACGTTGTCATAAAGCTTCACTCCTCTACTTGTTGGTCATCGCTGGTGCGACTACAGACACTGCCTAGAACACCGAATGTTTGGATTCCGCTGTAGTTTAACCTGTTTGCCAGCCGCAAGTCTAGCCTACTGGCGTTAACCCTGTCTAGACTTTCTCCCTCGCGGATTTTTTGCTTGTAAGCTTTTATATTCAATGTCTTCACCCTTTAATAATCCTGGTGCACTGTCTCAGGTGCTCACGCTCTATAAGACGCGGCTCATATTCTTAATGTTCCATTCTGGATTGGCGGTCGGGGATCGCGTCCGGGGGAGGACATTAAAGATTAAAAAAGGCTGATCTGGGTGATCGGGAAGACAAGGGAAATTGGGAGATTTGTTACTTGGTAACAAGGCTTTGTGGCAATTTCCGGTTTTCCAGGCAGGGCCATCATAAAAAATACTCGGTAAGTGGGAAACTCAGTGGCTTCAGCCCTGAGAGGAAAACGACACGGCGATTTCAATCGCCTTGAATCCCCTTGCGGGGTTAGAGGGGTATGGTTGCCCCTCTATGGAGATATGGTTGTCTCCGAGTCCCTTTCGGGTAATGTTAGCTTCGCCAAGGTTATAAGAGCTTTTTAGACCTGCAACACTGTCTCAGTGACTTTAAGACTGTTTAATTGCTTCGGACAGAGCGGAAAACTAGCTTCGCATTCGCCGGTGTCGTGACTCAAATAACGTAGTCAGTTAAGACGATGGCCCGTCAGAATAGCTTGTAATTTCTTACAAGCTCAGTGGCTTTAGCCCTGAGTTCCTGACTTAATAATTCTGACCCGGATTGAACCGAGTACCGCTCCGGGCTTTAAAAGTCTACGCCCCGCTTTAGTTCTACGCCCCGATCGCCGTAGTGTTTGTGACAGTATACCTCGGAGTGTACGCTTGCCAAGTCAAAGTAAGCGTGGGGTTTGTGGCAGCGCCCGGTGATAATAATTTCTGTATCCCGCGGCTTGCGTAGCAGGGCTTCGACGATCGGCTCTACCGGCAGCAGTTCTAAGTCTACTGTGGGATTGAGTTCGTCGAGAATAATCGTTTTGTACCAGCCGCTGGCGATCGCACATTTGGCGATTTCCCAGCCGCGTTCTGCTTCTATGCAGTCTAGCTCTTGCTGTTGCCCCCGCCAAACTATAGCATCTCGGCCGCACCGCTGGTGATCTACTAGCTGCGGGTAGCTTTGCCGCAAAGCTGCGATCGCCGCATCTTCTGTATAACCAGTGCCACCTTTGAGCCATTGCACGATTAACACCCGGTGAGATTGGTCTTGACTGATACCCCTACCTATTGCCTGCAAAGCTTTGCCCAAAGCGCTCGTAGACTTGCCTTTGCCCGCTCCGGTGTATATTTCGATACCGGAAATATGATGCTCTGCCGCTGCGGGGTTATAGTGGGGCTTCATTTCTGAGTGTAAGTCGGCAATCTCCAGCAAAGCTTCGGGGGCCGCTCGGCCTGTGGCGATGACTTCTAAATATTCTGGTTTGTTTTTGAGGGTTTGGACTACTTCGTCAACTGGCAGCAAACCCAAGTCCAATACCGGGTTTAGTTCGTCTAGTACCACGACGGAATAGAGCGAGCTTGCGATCGCTCCTTTGGCGATATCCCAGCCTCGCTGAGCTTCGGCGCGATCGAAGCGGGTGATTGCTTCGGCCCCAAAATATTCGGCACGGCCGGTACGCACTTGGTCGATTAAGTGCGGAAATGCCCGTTGCAAGGCTTCTATTGCCCCGTCTTCGTCGTAGGAGCGGCCGGGGCCTTTGAGAAAGCGCAGCAACAAGACTCGCGTGGGCGAGTCAGAATTGATACCCAGCCCGATCGAGCGCAACACTACTCCCAAAGCTGCCTGAGACTTGCCTTTACCAGCGCCGTCGTAGACGTGAATCTGACCTGCGGCGCGTTCCGACCGGGATGAGGCTGTCCGAATACCAATGCCATTCCTTACCATAATCAGCAGTTGTTTGAGTCTGTATCGGGGTGGGTATTCGATCGCGCGCCTTGAATGTCTAATTTTTCCATTCTGTTGGCGGATCTCAACAGATTATACGATAAGTCCTAACCCCCAATTTTTTAAGTCGCGATCTAACGCAATCAGGTGCTCAAACCTCCGGTTAAGATTATTCCGTTTGTGCTGTACAATTAAAATTTAACACGGACTGATATACCTAAAGGCTTATGATTGCGAGTGTTTTCCCATTTCGGACTGTTTTGGTGCAAATTTTAATTATGTTTTTGGCGATCGCGATCGAATCGTGGTTTTTGCAAAAACTACTTAAACTCGGCCCCAAAACCAGCATTGAATATACAGCCATCCTCAATCTCTCTTGCACTTGCGTAGGCTGGTTAGTTTTTTTCGGCATTGAAAGCGTTCTTAGCAAAGATTTGCGAGAACAGCTTATCGGTTATATCTTATTAGGAAGAGCGGATAATGTTTACGCTCCAATAACTATGATAGCACTCTCAGTATTAGCAGTAACTTTTCTAGCTAAATGGCAGGGATTAGAATTCATAGAGAACATGGTTGCCGGTAATAAAAAAGCTTCCACACCTCAGTTTTTAGGGCCGCCCACCCTCACCCGCCGTCCTCCCAAAAAAACTTTTCAAGTAACTACCCAGTTTGGGGGAATTTTAATCGCCCACACTGTTAGCAATCTCGTTATTTTAACCGTGTTGTTTTTGCAAAGCGTCTATTGAAATTTATGATGAAGCAATTTTTAGATGTCACTCAGCAACTCACTAAGCTGACGAACAACCTTTGGGAAACCAATAAAAAAATCCAAAAGGCGATGATTCCGCCTAAAGTTGTCCACTGGAAGACTCCTTTACTGCTCAGCATCTTTTTAGCTTTGCTGACAGTGGCGGCAGTCACTGACTGGCGGACGAGAACTCTGCTTTTTGATATGAGCTGGTTATTATTTACACTTTCAATGGGTTTGCTGACCAGCCAGCAACCTTTTGTGATTAAAGGAGTAAGTCTGAGTCCGTGGGTGACAAGCATCTTAATTGGCTTGTGGTTACTGATAAGATTGCCCTCGGATAGGAAGGAAATAGCATGGATATCCGGCCCACTTATAGCAGTAGTAGTTCTTGCTACAATAGAGATTTGGAATAGCGAGTCAAAACGGGAAGGTATCAGGTCGTTGGTGCGCCCTCAGTTTTTGATGATTACTCTAGTTCACCTGCTGTTTTCCTGTTGGTTTGCTTTTCACTTTTTAATTCAAGGTTGGATACAACAGTATCCGAGCGTTTTATCTCAGGATTTAAGGCAAAGCGATTATGTGGTGACATTTCAACGGCCAACTATTAATCGCTCCCGAGGAGTTGTCATCCTCAATGCAATGGAGGGATACCTGCGAAATGAAGCCCGCACAAAACCGTGGGCGCAAGTAGAGCAAATGTTAATAGATATTGACAACGAGCGATTTTTTCTGCGGAATCAAGCCTTAAAAACAACTGGGATAGTCCCAGAAGATGCGAGCTGGGATGTCAAAACTTCGATCGTCCAAGGAGAGTCCCGCTATCAGTTAGATATGCAGGCCACTTGGCTGGGGCTGGTTTTTAGACCGGAAATATATTCGTTTACCAAATCTTGCGAGGTGTTCCAGATAGCCAATAGGGCGACTGTAACCTGCGATGCCATTAAACGCTCTCAACCCGGACAGAAAAAAGATGGAACTGCGGGAGACAGTCAAGTGTGATTCTGTCTCTGTTAACTAATTGCGATCGGTATAGCGGGAGAGTGGGAAAGTCTGAGAGTCTAAGATGGAAAAAATCCTCTTTCTTCCCTCTTCCTTCTTCCCCCTTCCTTCTTCCTAATAACTTCTTCCCTCTTCCTTCTTCCTTCTTCCTTGCACTAAAGTATGGCGAAAGTTTCCAGCGGGTTAATAACTAGGTCAGTAACTCAGGGCTAAAGCCACTGAGCTTGCAAGAGAAATCGAGCAAGCTATGCTGACCAGCCTAAGATTCTTGAAATCTACGTTATTCAAGTCACGACACCAGGCGAATGCGAAGCTAGTTCCCTGCTCTGTCATCTGCAATTAAACAGTCTTAAAGTCACGCTCGGCAGTGTTGCAGGTTTAAAAAGCTTTTATAACATTGGCGAAGCTAACATTACACGCAAGTGGAGGGACGCAACAATGTCCAACTTTATTTTCGTACTCGATACAAACAAAAGACCACTAACACCTTGTAAGCCGTCAATGGCTCACAAGTTGTTAACTGCCCGTAAAGCGGCTGTTTTTAGAAGGTTCCCCTTCACAATTATTCTCAAAAAGGTGGTAACAGCAACTATTGAATCAATTAGTCTCAAGTTAGATCCAGGTTCTAAAACTACTGGCATCGCTTTACTAGAAGGTGAGAAAGTAATTTTTGGCGCTGAACTAACTCATCGAGGTCAAGCCATCAAAGCAAGTCTTGATTCCCGTCGCGCACTGCGTCGAGGAAGACGAAACCGTCATACTCGCTACCGCCAAGCAAGGTTTTTAAACCGTACCCGCCAAAAAGGTTGGTTAGCACCATCCTTGCAGCACCGGGTAGAAACCACCCTAACTTGGGTTAACAAATTACGCAGACTTGCACCAATCAGTTTGATCGTTCAAGAGCTTGTCAGATTTGACCTACAACAACTAGAAAATCCTGATATCTCCGGCGTTGAGTACCAACAAGGCGAACTACAAGGTTACGAAGTTCGTGAATATCTACTCAACAAATGGAACAGAAAATGTGCTTACTGCGACACTGAAAATGTACCTTTGCAAGTTGAACACATTCATCCAAAAGCTAAAGGTGGAAGCAATCGAATTTCTAATCTCTGCCTTGCTTGCGAGAAGTGCAACCAGAAGAAAGGCACTCAAGATGTTGAGCAATTTTTAGTCAAGAAACCTGACATCTTGAAGCACATTCTTGCACAAGCAAAACGTCCGCTTAAGGATGCTGCTGCTGTGAATTCGACTCGATGGGCGTTGTTCTCTCGACTGAAAGAAACGGGGTTGCCCGTTTTGACTGGTTCAGGTGGACTGACAAAGTTTAATCGTACTCGACTGCAACTACCTAAAACTCATTGGCTTGATGCTGCTTGTGTCGGTCAAATTGAATCATTGTCTGTAGTAACGAGTAAACCATTGCTAATCAAGACAACTGGACACGGGACTCGTCAAATGTGCCGCACAGACAACTTTGGCTTCCCATCTCGGTACGTTCCGAGAAACAAGTTTGTCAAAGGTTTTCAAACCGGCGACATTGTAAAAGCAGTCGTTACCAGTGGCAAAAAAATAGGTGAATATGTTGGTCGGGTTGCGGTTAGATCGACGGGTTCGTTCAATATCTCGGCATCAGAATTGGTGCAAGGGATTAGCCATAAATACTGCAAAATTGTTCACCACAAAGATGGCTACAGTTACTCATTTTGAATTTGAAGATTCAAGGCGATTGAAATCGCCGGGTCGTTTCCCTCTCAGGACTGAAGTCGCTGAGTTTCCCAGTTAGCGAATTTTTTTATGAATTTGAGAAGAATTTTGACAGTCGCGACCAATGTATTTTGGGAAGTAATTCGCGATCGCATCCTTTACTTAATTATTATTTTTGCTTTGTTGATGGGCGCCTCGGTACGGTTGATACCCGAATTAGCGGCGACAACCGAGAAGAAAATTATCTTAGATGTCGGTTTGGCTGCTATGAGCCTCCTCGGTCTAATTGCCACAGTCTTTGTGGCTACCGGACTGGTCAACAAAGAAATTGAAAAGCGGACTGTTTATCTGTTAGTTGCCAAGCCGATAAGTCGGGCTGAGTTAATTGTGGGCAAGCACTTAGGGCTGTCGGCGGTGCTGGCGGTTCTTGTAGCGGCAATGACTGTTATCTATCTGGCTATTCTGAGTTTGAGCCGCATTCCTTTCCCTTTGGAAAGCATTTTAATCGCTTCGCTGTTTATCTGGTTTGAGCTGTGTCTGATGGCTGGTGTCGGGATTTTATTTGGGGTTTTTAGCAGTTCGCTGTTGGCAACTTTACTGACATTTGGCGTTTATTTGATGGGACATTCGACGCGGGATTTAGTGGCTTTGGGCAAGTTAACTAAAAATCCTGGCCTTGAACAATTGATGATGGGACTTTATCTGGTTTTGCCGGATTTAGCCAGATTCAATTTGAGAAACGATGCTGTTTACGGACAAGTTCCTTACTTGGCAGGTTTGATTACAGATGCTGGCTACGGTTTGCTGTATGTGGTGCTGCTGTTGTCAATTGCGATCGCCATATTTTCCCGCCGGGAATTTTAAAAGCAGCCTTCCGTAACTTCAGGCTAATTGTTTGTAGTGAGGACTAAAGTCCTTACTACAAACCAATTTTATTATCGACTTAGCGCGCTAAGATATAGAGAAGGTTATCGCTCAGCAATCTCGACTAAAACTCAAACTTTTATTGGTAAAATGAGGTGACTTATGACTACTGTAATTCACCAAAAAACTGGGTCTGAAGCCCCGTCGTTCTACGACGGCTTTTTATTGATTTTCCAGTTTCCTAATCAACCCTCTCAGTACGTCTGATTGAGAGCGCATTGTCTTTGTACAGTAACGGGCAAGAATTTCAGCTTCTTGAGAACTGATGCGTATATGCAATCTCTTATCTTTTTCCATAACTTCCACGATGTGTACTCAGTTTATGTGTACAATATAGCAAGGAGGTAAAAACAATGCAACGCTGGAACTACAAGTTAAAACCAAACAAAGAGCAAGCCGCGCTCATGGCCCAATGGCTTATAACACTGCGTAAGCACCGTAATTATTGTCTCAGAGAACGCTTCATCGGCTGGGAGACTAACAACAGAAATGTTGAAACGCCTCGGAGCTATGCTTTTGGGTCTTATTGCGAAATAGACACCC
>NZ_JAUBOX010000090.1:0-27606 GCF_036700445.1 Microcoleus sp. T3_B1 | reverse complement strand
TGACTTCGACTGCTAACTCTGGCGTAGAGGATGGTTGGTTTAGTAGATGGAATATTGACAACTGAGTCTCCGTCGTATCGTCGCTGTCCTGATGGTGTTCTGTACGCTTTGATTTTCCCTTCTTTTTCCCACCGCTAAGCGTGTTTTTGAACATACTCCGAGTCGTTGAATAGCGATTCTTGGTGGTACATATGTGGACATATTGGGTTTGGTTAGGTGAATTATTCCCGTATACACCAATTGTCGAATTTATCACGGAAATGTCTAAGAAAAGCCCGTCCTAGGGATTACTCCCATCCTGAGTCTGCGAAGGAATCAATCCAGGGGCCCGGCACTAAATTGCTTGATTGCCTGCCAGAGCTGATTGTAGAGAAATAAAAGTGATAGATTTGAATGGGATTCCTATCGACTTTGCCGTCAATTTATTCACCGCGCTAATTGGCAACACTTTGTTCGCGCTTTCCAGCGGAACGGAGTAGAGATGACTTAGTTTTTTCTATTGTTAGAAGCAAGTTAATCATTTGAAAACCCAGCCAGTCTTTATACGGAATTTTACATCGATTCGTATTGATAAATAAGAAGTCACAGGTATCCATGTCAGGGAACAGGTATGAAAATGGGATACAGATAAAACCCAATCTTTTTAACCTGTTGGTAATTTTGTTAACTTCCTCAGCGCTAATAGAACCTGGCATAAAATCGTGAAACTCTATAGTTATCTGCTTAACATTGCAGAGCGTGGCATCGCTAGTTGAGTTAAAAACGGCTTCTTCAGCACCTTCAATATCTATCTTCAACAAATCAACTAACTCGATGCTCTGGTTGTTCAGAAAAGTTTCTAAAGTGATACCATCCACTGATATCTCTCCCTGAAGGCCGTAGACACTAGCAGCTTCCTGACTAATACTGTTACATTCTCGATTATCTGAAACATATATTTTTAATGGCTCATTTCGGTCTGATATAGCATAATTAAACTTTTTAACTAAGCCATTCTCTGGGAGTTGAGAATACACAGAAGGAACTGCTTCTATTGCGTAACACCTACAATTGAATTCGCGAGTTATCGCTTCGCTAAATTGACCGACATTGGCGCCTAAATCGATCACTAAAGAGTCAGAGCCGAGGATTTTAGAATAAATAGTATGAGTTTTGAGATTGCTCAAGCCTGAATGCTCTTGCCAGAAATCGATAGATTTCACTAATAAATTATAAAGTGTCATAAGTGGCGGAATAAATTATGGTTGATACCAACATTAAAAACCATGTGTGCCGACTGAGGGAGGAAAATTAATTAATTGTAACAATACTTTGGTAGGATATACTCTGGCAGCTAAAACCCACAACTTCAAATCGACATGAGCCAGCATTCAGACCGCATTGCCCCTCACGGCGGCACCCTGGTCAACCGCATTGCCACACTAGACCAGAGACAAGAATTTTTCGATAAAGCAGAGTCCCTGCCGCGAGTCCAGTTGTCGGATCGATCGATCTCCGACCTGCAAATGATCGCCATCGGCGCCCTGAGTCCCCTCAAAGGGTTCATGAACGAAGCGGATTATCGATCGGTCGTTAAACAAATGCGCCTCTCCAACGGCCTTCCGTGGTCGGTTCCCATCACCCTCTCGGTAACAGAAGAAGTCGCCGCCCCCCTGAAAGCAGGAACTTTAGTGCGCCTCGACACCCCGGCGGGCAAATTTGTCGGGCTCTTGGAACTTGCAGAAAAATATCACTACAGTAAAGAAGAAGAAGCCCTCAACGTCTACCGCACCGACGACCTCAAACACCCGGGTGTCCAGGTAGTAGACAAATCCGGGCCCGTTAACCTCGCAGGCGACATTTGGCTGCTGGAACGCGAACTAGATGTCCGCTTTCCCCAATACCAAATTGACCCGGCGAAATCGAGAATGCTGTTCACAGAAAAAGGATGGAAAACCATAGTCGGTTTCCAAACCCGAAACCCCATCCACCGCGCACACGAATACATCCAAAAATGCGCCTTAGAAACAGTAGACGGCTTGTTCCTGCACCCGCTAGTCGGGACGACTAAGGATGACGACATCGCCGCTGACGTGCGGATGCGCTGCTACGAAATTCTGCTAGAAAAATACTACCCAAAAGATCGCGTAATTTTGGCAATTAATCCGGCGGCGATGCGCTACGCCGGGCCGCGAGAAGCAATTTTTCATGCTTTAATCCGCAAAAACTACGGCTGCACTCACTTTATCGTGGGGCGCGATCACGCGGGAGTTGGCGATTATTACGGGACTTACGATGCCCAACATATTTTTGATGAATTTGAGCCGGGAGAATTGGGAATTGTGCCGATGAAATTCGAGCACGCTTTCTATTGCAAACTGACGGAACAAATGGCTACAACTAAAACAAGCCCAAGCACTCCCGAACAACGGGTGCATTTGTCGGGAACCAAAGTTCGGGAAATGCTGCGCGCTGGAAAATTGCCGCCGCCGCAGTTTTCCCGGCCGGAAGTCGCCGCAGAATTAGCCAAGGCCATGAATATTTTCAATTACGAGATTTAAATCTTGAAGATTGGTGTGGGCGACATTCTGCATAGTTTTGAATTTTGAGTTTTGAGTTTTAAATGGGAAATTTTAAACTTAAAGCTCAAAAGTTAAAACTTAAAAACTCCCTTAATCCTAAACAGTCACAATCTAATTAATTCCCCTAAAATTAGTGAGGGGAATTTAACTTAAAATTCAACGCTTAAAATTCAAAGCTATTTAAAAATGGGACTCAAGCGGCGGGAATTTTTGCAGCAAGCTGGCCGGGTGCTGGCCGCCATCGGCATCAGCGAGGCTTTGTGGCTGCCGTTGGGCTCGCGCTACCTCCAAGCCTTAGCGCAGCCGACAGCCAGGAAATTGGCTTTGTTGGTTGGCGTTGACAAATATCCAGACTCGCCCCTGCACGGCTGCGTCACGGATGTGGAAATGCAGCGGGAACTGCTGATATATCGGTTTGGGTTTGTGCCCTCGGACATTTTGACTTTGACTGACGCTCAAGCTACCAGGGAAAATATCGAGACGGCTTTTGTAACTCACTTGGGCGAACAAGCAAAACCCGGTGACGTGGTAGTTTTTCACTTTAGCGGCTGCGGTAGCCGAGTCAGTTTGGCCGAGTCTCCTGGAAAAATGCAAAACAGTTTGGTGCCGGCGGATGATGTTTTGCCGCTGTTAGCAAACCGGGCGGTGAACGATATTTTAGAGGAAACGCTGTTGCTGTTGGTGCGCTCGCTCGCGACAGAAAATGCGATCGCCATCCTCGACACCAGCTACACCTATCCGGGTTTCCCCAAAAACGGTAACTTTCGCATTCGCTCCCGCCCCCGCCCCACCATCGGCGAGCTGGGTATCGCAGAATTAACGTTTGCCCAAGACCTCCGATCCCGCCCAAATCTCCGCCCTGCGGCAGCCCTACTTGCCGCAGGCGCGAATTCCCAACTCGCCGCCGAACAAGAGTGGAACGGATTTACCGCAGGTCTGTTTACCTACGCCCTCACCCAAACTTTGTGGTGGGCAACTCCCGCTAGCAGCTTCAGCGTCAGTTTCAGCCGCGCGGCGGGTAATGTCGAGCAAATCGCGGGGTTATCGCAGCAACCGCAAATTCTTAATCACGATTTAACAACCGCGCCGGCGGTGAATTTTTCAAATTTAATCTTCAATTCCCCTGCATCTGACGGCGCTGTGACGGCGGTGGAAGAGGGGGGCAAAACTGTGCAGTTGTGGCTGGGCGGGTTGTCGCCCTCGGTTTTGGAGTGCTCCGAGGGTTCTGTGTTTGCAGTGGATTCCTCCGAGGGCGCGAGGCTTTTGCTGCGGGGACGCACGGGCCTCTCTGCTAAAGCCCAAGTTTTAGACGGGTTCGATCGAACTTTCGGCCAATTAGCAGTCGGCGAACTGGTGAGGGAAGAAATTCGGGTATTGCCACGAAACATCGGTTTGACAGTAGCTTTGGACTCAGGTTTGGAACGCATCGAGCGCGTGGACGCTACCAGCGCCTTTGCGACTGTGCCACAAGTTTCGGCGGTAGGCAGTGAGCAATGGGCTGACTGTCGGTTCGGCAGAGTCCCGGAAACAACTTTAGCCGAAACAGTCTCGGCTCACGAGCCTGCTTTGTATCAAAGCCGTTACGGTTTGTTTTCTTTGGCTCAAATGCTGATTCCCGATACTGAGGGCGACGGGGGAGAAGCAGTTAAGGTGGCGGTGCAGCGCTTGACTCCGCAGTTGAAAGCGCTGCAGGCTGGGAAGTTGCTGCGGCTGACAGCCAATGAGGGGTCTTCGCGCCTGAAGGTGCGGGCGGTTCTGGCAACTACCGCACCGCAAGCGCGGGCTGTGGCGCAGCGAGAGCCTGTGCGGGCCGGCGGTGATTATCGGCTGGAACCGCTGAGCGGGGAAAGTGAGAAATCGGCAAGCGCTCATATACTAAGTTTGCCAGAGGGCAGCCGAGTTCGCTACAGATTGTATAACGACAGCGATCGCCCGGTTTACTTTGCGGTGTTTTGCTCGGACAGCGCCGGACGGCTGTCAGCGATCGGCGCTGAGAGCAAAGAGTCTGTGGGAGTTATGTCGCGGGCGATCGCTCCTGGGGAGAATTTGACTCTACCGGCGGCTGGGGGGAGCGGGTGGGCGGTATCGGGGCCGATCGGACTTGCGGAAACTATGATTATATTTAGTGAGAGTTCCTTCGCTCAAACTCTGGCTGCAATAGAAGCCGAAATGCAGCAAACGAGGGATGCCCTGCCAATTCGAGTGTTGTTGAATCCTTTAAAGGTGGCGCGGGCGGTACTCGAAGATTTGCACGCGGCTAGCATTCCGGGGGTACAGAAAGTGGGGATATCAACGGATGATTTGGCTTTGGATGTGAATGTTTGGGCAACTCTGAGTTTTGTTTATCGGGTTGTTTAATTGAAAAATGGGGACTTGGGAATGTTTTCTATAACCTATAATCCGAATCTATCCCAGTACGAAATCGATATTCACTTCCAAATCAGGAAAGGCGAGCGACGCAACTTGTTGACCCCGCCAAAATTTTTGGATTAAACTGTAACCATTCGGAGTTGGCTGGCGGTAAACTTCTAAACATTGTGCCTCTATATCTACTAGCCAAACTTCTTGAATTAGCGATCGAGCGTAAATCAGAACTTTCACATCTCGATCGTAATCAACCGTGCTATCGGATACTTCTACCAACAGCAAAACTTCTGACGGTACTGGATGTGCTGTTGAATAGTAATCAGCCCGGGGTTGCAGCAATACTATATCAGGTTGAGGTTCGGTTCGCTCGCTCAACTGGATGGGGTTTTGCACATCCAGAAAAGCCCGGTTACTGGGAATTTCGCTGAACAGTCCGATGAATCGTCTCACACAGGAAGCATGACGAGTTCCAATTGCTGCCATTTGGATAAGTTCTCCTTCTATCAGTTCTACCCGATCGCCCTCGGAAAGAATACCAGCTTTGCCCATTAAATGATATTCTTCTACGGTCAACAACCTTTTGAGTAATTGCACTGCCATAACCTACCGCGCTGCTAATTATTATTTTTTAAATTGTAGTCGATCTGCCAAGGAAGAAGTCAATCGATTTTAGATTTTAGATTTTAGATTTTAGATTAAAGCATTGACCCCACAGATCAATTCGGGGGGCAAGTTTCATCGGATACAGGTTTTTTATTTCTGGACGGATGAATCACGTGGCCGGTATCCTGGATGCTTTCGGTCATTATCATCGGTAACTGATAATTGGTAATTGGTAACTTGTAATGCCCTTCGACTTACTCCGGCTACGATCAGCACGAGTCGCTCAGGAACCGCGTACCCGAAGTATTGGGAATGTTAACAGTCAACTGTCAACTGTCAACTGTCAACTGCCAACTGCCAACTGCCAACTGTCAACTGTCAACTGACTGATAAAGCTTTTCTACCATTTGAGCCAAGCGTTTCATGGCAGTTTCAATCTCATCATTTGTTGCAGTCAAACTGATGCGTAAACACTCATGTTTGTGCTGCCAATCTTCCCGCAAACCGGGGAAGAAAGAACTTCCTGGCACGACAATTACGCCGACTTTTTTCAACTCTTGATACAGTTCCCAATCAGTCATTGGCAAATCTTTCAGCCACAACCATGCGAAAATTGCTCCTTCGCCCCGGTGCAAAAACCACGGCAAATCTTTCGGCATTGCTTGTTCTAGGGTGCTTTCTACGATCGCAAATTTGCTTTGATAGTACGGCCGAATTACGTTGATGGAAATGTCGGCAAGAGCGCCGGAAGCAATGGCACGAGTTGCGATCGCCTGTCCGTATCTCGGCGAATGAATGCACATATTGGTCTGAAAACATTCTAATATTTGAATGATTTTTTCATCGCCGATCGCAATTCCGATTCTTTCACCCGGCAATCCGGCTTTCGACAAACTCATACAGTGCACGATATTGCCGCCAAAAATCGGCGTCATTTCGGTAAAATTCAAGGACGGGAACGGAGGGCCGTAGGCGGAATCCACGAACACCGGCACGTCGAAAGCGGCTGCTAAATCGGCAATTTTCTTAACTTCGTCGTCGGTGAGAACGTTGCCGGTGGGGTTGCAGGGACGGGAAAAAATGACGCAACCAGTGGTTTGGTCGATCGACAGTTGGCTGAAATCCGGGCGGTATTTGAACCTGTGAGCAGCCGCATCAATATCGAGGGTAGGTTTGCAGGCGACTACCGCTTCGGGAATCAAGCTAACGCCGCCGTAACCGGTGTAGTCTGGGCTCAGCGGTAGCACGATATTTTTAAGGCTACCCCCCCTAGCCCCCCCTTGGTAAGGGGGGGATGGGGGGGGTGTAGTGTAGCCGCCGAAAGCGTTGGCTGCGTAGAAGTAAATCGATTGACTTCCGGGAGTAATTAGGATATTGCGATCGGTCAAATTGAGTCCGTAACGCTGGTTAAAATCCGTCCGCACCGCATCAATCAACGGCTGATAACCTTGACTGGAACCGTAGCGACAAACAACCTCGCCGTATTCCGGGCTGGCCAAAAGTTCCGCAGTGCAGTCGCGCCACAACTGCTCGACTTCCGGCAAAATTACCGGATTTCCGGCGCTCAAATTGATAAACTCCTGCCCGCTGCCGGCTCTGAGAGTTTCAATAATATCTTTCATAATTGCCCGAACTCCCGTGAGGTGGGACATCTGAGCGCCAAATTGAGTCAGGGCAGGGTTCATAGCAAATGCAGCGACAATGATAGAAGTTTACAGTTTACCCATAATAACTCCAGTCGCAGGCGTTAGCCTAGCTTATCTGGGGCATGGATTGTCGATCGAGCTTCTGATTAATTCAATAAACTCGATCGCACAGCGTTTTGTTTTTCCCCTGTACGCGCGCCGGAGCATAAGATTTAGGGCATTTGTGGAGCCGGAGCGATCGATCGAACAGTGTTTTTTGCCTAAAAATTAGCGAACGGAACAGCATTATCTAATTCAATAGTTTGGGTAAGATTTCACACCGTCGCGCCTCATGAATTGCCCATACTTGACAGCAGCCATTGGAAACATCTAAGATTAGCACTATAACCCGATCGCAACATAATTTTCTTGGCTCCGGTTACTGCTATAATTGCAGGTTTAATCCAGCCTCAATAATCAGATTTGTTGCTCGCTCATTTTCATGATTCGCGGTTTGCTGACAGCGGTGCATTTTTCATCAATCCGACTAAAGCCAAGATAGCTCGTAAGGTCGCCCTTTGAGTGGCGTTACATAACAAATACCTAAATCCCAACCCAAATTAACTGCCGTCAAGTTCAACACAACAATGACACACTTTCCACTTATAGAATACGAGCAACTTACAGATCCTAAAGCCAAAGCAGTGTACGAAGAAATATTGACAGACTTGGGGTTTGGCATCGTCCCCAACCTGTTCAAGTCAATGGCAATCAACCCTGACATATTAGAAGCAAATTGGAAAAAATTCCGGGGAACCATCCTGCAAGGAGACTTACCCCGCACGCTTAAAGAAATGGTCGGCGTCGCTATTTCCCAATCAAATAATAGCGAGTACGCTCTCCAAGTTCACCTGCACGGATTGTCAGCGTTGGGGATGAGCGAAGAAATCCTGCGAACCCTAGTTTCTGACTTTGCCAACTGCCCTTTGCCAAAACGTGATAAAGCCGTAATTACCTTTGGCTTGCTTGCTGCTACTAAACCCCTGGAAGTGACAGAAACTCATTACCAAAACCTGCGGGATTTAGGGCTAGATGATTCTGAAATATTTGAGATTATTGCAACAGCCGACCTGTTTAGCTTTGTCAACCGATATACGGATTCAATAGCCCTCGAAATAGATGCTTTGTAATCTATATTGTATACCCCTATTATGGGCGATCGGCTAGAAGATCAAGATCGAGAAGAGCTTCTGTTGACAGCCCGCCATTTGTTAGCAGAAGCTCAAGCGCTTTCCATCCGCATTTCCGCCGTCAATGAAATTGCCACTGCCATTAACCGCACCCTCGATCTGGGCCAAATTTTGCGGGTAGTAGGTAAGCAAGCCAAATGGCTGCTGGACTTTGAACACTGTAGCGTTTGCCTGCACAGCACTAATGCTTGCATGACTTTATTTGGCCCGCATATCCCTGTAGATATTTCAGCCCTGACAGAGGGCGGCCCTATTAAGAAAGCTTTCACAACACGTCAACCTCAATTAATTCAACAAGCGGATGCTAGTGCTATTTTATCCCCCTACGCTTCGCAGATTATCCTTCCTTTGGAAAGCGAAGGTAAGGTTTTAGGAACAATAAATTTTGCCACAACTAAGCCGGGGGCTTACACTCAAGAAGACTTGCGGATTGGCTATCTTTTGGCTTTGCAACTATCTTCAGCTATCCGAAATGCTGAACGCTTTAAAGAGATAAATAGCCTGTATTCCGAACTCGATGCCGAAAAGCACAAATCTGACCAGCTACTGTTGAATGTGCTGCCGCTTGAAATTGCCGAGGAACTCAAAAATAACGGCAAAGTGGAACCACTTTATTATGATAGCGTATCGGTTTTATTTACTGACTTTAAAGGCTTTACTCAGTTATCTGAAAACATGACGCCGCGAGAGTTAGTTGACGAACTAGACTATTGTTTTTCTTATTTCGATCGCGTGATGGATAAATACTCTATGGAAAAATTGAAAACTATTGGCGACAGCTATATGTGTGCGGCGGGAATTCCTACGCCTCGCCCAACACACGCCTTTGACGCTGTACTTGCTGCCATAGAAATTCGACAGTTCATGGATTTGCGGAAATTGCAGAAAGCTCAACACAATATTCCTTATTGGGATATCCGCATTGGCATTCATTCAGGCCCAATACTTGCTGGGGTAATTGGCAATAAAAAGTTTTCCTATGATGTCTGGGGAGATACAGTTAATACTGCATCTCGGATGGAATCTTCCGGCATACCTGGAAATATCAATATCTCTCAGGAAACGTTTGAATTAGTTAGAGATTTTTTTGAATGCGAATACCGAGGCAAAATTTATGCTAAAAATAAAGGCGACTTGGATATGTATTTGGTTCACCATCTTAAATGAATTTGGGAATGGCTAATTGCTAAGCTGTTGGGCATTTAAAAGAGGATAGTAGGGTGCGGAGCGTACATAAGTATTTCCCATATCCCGCCAGTGTTCTAGCTGACGCACCCTACCTCTATCGTTATTGGTTTAAATGTGTAACAGCTTAAGGGAGGATGGCTAAGCGAGCAGTTATTCTATTTTAGATTTTAGATTTTGGATTTTAGATTTTAGAAGGGGGAATTACTGATTATTAGCACGGTTTGGATCGCTGGCCTACAGTTGCAGTTTTTTTAACGGGTGTTAGATATTGAAATAAAACTCAACTATGAACTGAGAATATATCGCTCGAAGTTTTTTCTCAGGGGAGCGGTATTGTATCGCAGTGCCCCCAAGCTATATTAAAATGATCGAGTTGTAGATTTTAAATTTTAATTATTTATGCGTATTTGGCAAGCTGATTTTTACCGCCGCCCTCTCCAAGACGAAACTGGCAAACCACTGTGGGAACTCTTAATTTGCGACTCGGAAGGCAGTTTTCAATTTAGCGCTGTTTGCCGCCAGGGGGACGCAAATTCTAATTGGCTAGCCTCGCAGTTGCAGCAGCAAGCTCAAACCCAAAATTTGCCGGACTTAATTCAAGTATTTAGACCTCAGTCTCTGGGCTTAATTGAGGCTGCAGGCAAAGTTTTGGGTGTCAAGGTGGAAGCGACTCGGCGCACTGCGGCTCTGAAATTGCTGCTGCAACAACGTGCCAAAGAATATTCGAGTATGCCTAATTATACAGGTGAAACTTACAGTGCGATCGCCCTCGACTCGCCGCCCCCCGTACCCTTACCCGAAAACCTCTGGGGCGATGGCTGGCGTTTTGCTTCCCTACCCGCCGGCGACATTGAAGAGGCTTTTCAAGGGCGCCCCCTGCCAATCTTGGAAATGCCAGAATTGCTGTTACCGCTGAATTTGGGCTTGGCCTCAACAGTACCCGTACCGGGAGTGGTGATTGACGGCGGACGCCAGTCTATGCGGTTGGCTAGATGGCTTCAGGATGCCAAACCTTTCGCTTTGAATTATATCGCTGGAGAACCAGACGGATTGATATTGGAAGCTGGGTTAGTAGATAGGTGGGTTGTGGCTACTTTTGAAGATAGCGAGGTGAAAGCGGCGGCCCAAATTTACCAACAGCGCAAGCAATTAAGTCAAGGATTACATTTTTTATTAGTGCAGCCCGATGATAGCGGCATGACTTATACAGGCTTTTGGCTGTTGAATTTTGATCGATAAGACGTAATATCAATTCCGGTTGCACGAGCGAAATGATTGTTGACTGTTGACTGCTGACTGTAGAAGGAGGGGTCGAAAAACTGAATGGTTGAATGTTAACTGTTGACTCGATTTTATTAATTCCGATGCAACCGGAAACGATATAAATAATATTATTTGTGATGTCGATCAATTGCTCGCGAAAAATAGTAAAACGGCGCCCAAACGCAGTTCCAGCAGATACAGACTCAGACACAAATTTTAAAACACCTTCTTGATCTCGCAAGAGATAGTGCTGCAAATTTATTCTACAACTAAAATCAATCCGTTTTGGATGCCCTGACACACTCGGTTGATGTGACACTGGTCTTTTTCGTTAAGACCTTTCTGGGCTAGCATTGCTGACTTCAGCAGTCGTCTATCAAGGGGGGTAATCTGGCGAAAAGCAAAGATGCGCTCGACGATCGCCTCGATCGAGATTTTGGGGAGGTTAGCAGAGCTGACTGTCATGGTCTTAACACGCTAAAAATAAGTAACAGAACTATGTACCTTTATTTTTAAAGATTTTGTGAAGCTACTTTGTGATTAAGATCACATATATTTTGTGACAAAATAGTGTATGGCGGGTGACTTTTGTCACGAAATCTTCAATTATCTTTACGCCAACTTAACGATGGCCCGATAGAATCACTCTTGTAAAACTCAAGCAGAGGGTAAAAATGGCACAAGCAAAAATCGGAATTATCGGAGGCAGCGGTTTGTATAAAATGGAGGCCCTCAAGGATATTGAAGAGGTGAAAATTGATACACCTTTTGGAGCGCCATCGGATGCCGCAATTGTGGGAACATTGGACGGTACGCCGGTAGCATTTCTGGCTAGACACGGCCGCAACCACACTTTTTTGCCCTCCGAAGTGCCTTACCGAGCAAATATTTATGCCATGAAGAGTTTGGGAGTTGAGTATTTAATCTCAGCGTCGGCGGTTGGTTCCCTGAAAGCTGAGGCGAAACCTTTAGATATGGTAGTGCCGGATCAGTTTATCGATCGCACAAAAAATCGAGTTTCTACCTTTTTTGGAGAAGGAATAGTCGGTCACATCACATTCGGCGATCCGGTTTGCGGCGAATTGGCTAAAGTATTGGCAAGTGCGATCGAATCCTTGAACCTCCCCGACGTTAACCTCCACCGGGGCGGCACTTACGTCTGCATGGAAGGCCCCGCATTTTCCACAAAAGCAGAATCAAACCTTTACCGCAGTTGGGATGCCACAGTCATCGGGATGACAAATTTGCCGGAAGCAAAATTAGCCAGAGAAGCAGAAATTGCCTACGCAACTTTAGCATTAGTCACAGACTACGACTGCTGGCATACCGAACACGACAGCGTAACAGTAGAAATGGTAATAGCCAATTTGCACCGCAATGCAGAGAATGCTCAAAAAGTCATTCAAGAAACAGTCCGTAGACTAACAGAAAATCCCCCCGTTTCTGATGCACATTCAGCTTTGAAATATGCAATTCTGACTCGGCTGGATCAAGTGCCGGCCGCCACTAAGGAGAAAATGGGTTTGTTGTTGCAGAAATATTTGTAGGGCATGGGGCATGGGGCATGGGCCCCATCGCCTAAAAGCATGGGGCATTCAATCTAATTGAGTAAGATTAGCCTATGCGCTAGACAACTAACCGATCGCCAGATTCTGGTAGTAAAAATTAGTAAAGTATATTACAATAAATAGAGCGATTATTCAAGGAGCCTAAACAATGAGTAACTCTGATACTAAATGGTCTGCTGATGGTACAAACATTCCTAATATTGAACCTCATACTAAAACTAAGCATTTATTAATAGAGCAATATGTTACTGATTTGATTTATACGCTTTATGGAACAGGGAAACGTGGTGTCACAAATTTTACTATTGTTGATGGTTTTTCTGGAGGAGGTATTTACAACGATCGAGAATCACATAATATTTGGCATGGTTCACCTATTCGATTAATTAATGCCGTTAGAAAAGGTTATTTAAAATCACAAAGGACTTATCCTTTAAATGTAAAATTTATTTTTATAGAAAGAAATAAAGAGCATTTAAAATGTCTTAAAAATGTTGGTATGTCCCAAGCAGAATTTGGACAGTTATCGGATGAAGAACCACATACTTTTACAACTGAATTTCCCAAAGGAATAGGTGAACGAATAGAACAGTGTGAATTTATTAGTGATGAATTTGAAAACAAGGTTAATTATTGCGTTTTTCAAGCTGAACAAAGAAAAGGTCATTCTTTATTTTTTCTCGATCCTTATGGATGGTCTGATGTATCTATGGAAAGTTTTAGAACAATAAATCGTCTTAATAAGTCAGAAATTATTTATACATTCATGATTAATTTTATTAAAAGATTTATTTATGACCCAAAGTGGACAGGGAGAACAACTTTTGAACAAATACTGGAAACAGATGGTTATTTTGATATTAATCATTTTCAAACTTTAGATACATTTGGAGAGCAAGCAGGATTTAGAAATGAATTGATCAGATTGTTTCGAGATAAAGGTAATGCAAAAAAAATCATTACATTTGCTATGATGCCTAGAAATGAGGAGAGAGTTCTATATTATTTAATTCATATTTGTAGCCATCTTAGAGCATTAGAAGTAATGAAAGATGGAAGTTGGAATTTCAATAATTTAGATTATCAATATCATTATGATATTTATGGTTATGGGTTTAAAACAGCAGCTTATTATGAAGAACATCAGCTTGATATAAAGTTAGATATTAACCAAGATAGTGAAACAGCTTGTATTAATAAACTTAGCAAAGATATTGATTATTTAATAAATAACAATCCTGATGGTATTTTGTTTAAAACTCTTTGTGCACAAACAATGGAACTTAATCCTGCTACCAGAAAACATTATTGCAAATATCTTCAACTTTTACAAGATGCAAAAGAAATAGAAATTGTTAGGAAGGGTAAAAGAATCAAAATTACAGACAAGACAAAATTAGAAAATTCTGATATAATCAGAAGATCACATCAACAAACATTATTTGCTCTAAGACCTTTTATCCAAAGGTAACTAATTATGATTACTGGAACAGAAACAATAGTCAATCCACTCCAAAAAAGTGCTTTAAATAAAAAAAGTCTATGTGACTATGTTGTTAACATAGCATCTGGCTGTCTACATGGGTGTACATTTTGTTATGTTCCTTCGACTCCAAGTATTAGAACACAACAAAAAAGATTACATCAAAAAGGAGTAGATAA
Organism: Microcoleus sp. T3_B1; assembly: GCF_036700445.1. Taxonomy (NCBI): domain Bacteria; kingdom Bacillati; phylum Cyanobacteriota; class Cyanophyceae; order Oscillatoriales; family Microcoleaceae; genus Microcoleus; species Microcoleus sp. T3_B1. Next base: position 13,519 of record NZ_JAUBOX010000090.1, on the reverse strand, counting down.
TCCTCAATTAGATTGGGGAAAATATCTTTTTATTAGAGAGGAAATTCCTGAAAAATTAGAAAAAGTTTTGACTAGAAAAAGAAAATGGGAAAACACACCTTCAGGTAAAGGAGTTGTTTTGCTTTGTTCGGGAACCGATCCTTATCAAAATAAACAAATAGCAGAAATTACTCGTGAAACAATAAAAATTTTAATTAAACATAATAAAAAAGTTAGAATTTTAACTCGTGGTTTATTGTGGCAAAAGGATTTAGATATTCTCGTTAATCCTAATATTACATTAGGTATGAGTATTCCTTGTATTAATGATGAATTACTCAAAAAAATTGAACCACAAGCACCTTTATCTTCCGATAGATATAAAGCCTTAGAAAAGGCATATCAGGCTAATTGTCGTTTATATGTAGCAATGGCTCCCACTCCACCTATGATGACTTTAGATGACTTTAGATTTAATTTAGATAAATTTATGCAAATTAATCCAGAATTAATATTTTGGGAACCCATTAATGCCAGAGGCTCAAATGGTCAAAGAATGTTAGCAGCAGGTTTAGATTTTGCCAAGTCAATTATGACTAAAAAATCTTGGGCTGAAACTTTTATGAGACAATGGGGATTTATTGAAACAGCAGCAACAGAACTACAATGTTTAGAAAAAATACATATTTGGCCAGATCCATCCTTAAAAGGTTTTGTCAATGAAGAAAAAATTAATCATTGGCTATATAAGCCAACTATAGAAAAATGGAATTAGTCCTACTAGAATGGGCTAAAGCTCAACTACTAGAACCAGAAACCGGGTTTCTCAGACAACTTTGGCATCCAAAAAAATATTTTTATATAGAAACCCGGTTTCTTAATTAGGGCTTGCTGAATAAGTTAGGAAAAATCGCGCTCGCTCCGCCAGCCGTAGCCATCGCACTTGATGGGTGATTCAAGCTCGGCGAAACATAACTTTTGGTTGACTATAACTTACCCAGTTATAGTTTTTGATAATGATTGACCCGTAAACAGGGGTGATTTTCGGTTTGTGACATAAAAACACACAAAAAACCCGTCTTAACCAGGTAGAAAGGTTAATTACTAAAAAAGTAATAGCAATGGCTGTTTCAGAAGTATTATCAAGTTTTGTCATCACCCGATTCAGGCTAAATCTTCTTTTTCCTTGTCCAAATTTGCCCTCAATCGCATTTCTAATTCTCTCATCTTCTGAGGCTTGTTTCTTTGTTTCCTTACTGACATTTGCTGGTGGCCTTCCTAAAGGGGGGCCACTAATTCTAATTCCTCTTTCTTTACACCAAGCTCGGTTTTCTCTTGTTCGATAAATGCGATCCGCATGCACTGATTCTGGGTAGTATCCTGTGTAACTTTTAAATGCTTCTACTTGTGCTTTTAAGTCTCCTGATTCGTTAAAGTTATCCCAACTTATCCGGTCTAAAAATACATATCCTTCAATGCAACTCGCTGACAGTTTGGCTCCAAACTCTACGGGTTTCCCTGCTTTTCCTCTGACAATAGGACGGATGTGCGGTTGGCTTAAACTTACTATTCTGTCCTCTATGCTCTGTTTCTTATTTTCAAATAACCAGAGTTGTTGCCGATATACTTCTGTGAGGACTAGCAAGGTCTTATACTGCTTTTGGCTCAGACTTTGTAGGGTGGCACCTGACTCGATTAGTTGTTCAATATGAGCGAGGTTTCTTTTGATATATTGCAGTTGTTTTTTAATTGCTTGGATTTTTTTGTTTCGTTTAGGTCGTCGTTGTTTGGCTACTGCTAAATAGTTTTTTCTGGCAATATTACGGTAGGTTCTGGGTTTTTTATGAATTTTTGGTTTGAGAGAATTATAGAGAATGTCGATGGTTTTTTCTGTGTGAACTCTGGCTCGGTTTAATAGTCCTAAGTCCGTCGGATAGCTAATGTCTCCTGGAACACAGGTCGCATCTACGATTAATTTTCCTTGATTTGGTGACTCATTTTTTACCTCCGAATCCTTTTTTTTTCCGGGTGGCTTTGAGGTGGCTTCTCGTATTTTATTGACCATTCCTTCATTGACTTTCTTGATTAAATTCCCACTAATCCGCTGCCGAAAGTGGACTAATAGTGATGGGTCAAATGGGGGCTCATTACTGTAGGTTAATTGACCGATAAAGTATTGCAGGTATGGGTTTTCTCGGATCTGTTCTACTGTTTCTATGTCGCTGATTCCCAGCTTTTCTTTAATAATTAATGCCCCTAATGCCATCCTAAATGATTTGGCGGGTGCTCCCATTTCGGTGGGGAAATTTTCAGCATATTCTGATTCAAACTCTGACCAAGGGATTAGTTGCGCCATTTTCACCCAACGGTTATCTTCTGACAATCTTCCTTCAAAGGGGAGTTCAAAGTCGGATGGGGGGCTTGGGGCAAGCTCAGCTTTTCTATACACGCTCGCAGGTGATGATGCACGGGTTTTGAGTTATTATACCTGTTTTTCTTGCACCCTTACTACTTTTTTGGTCGGAAAATCCCTACACTGTTTACTTTTCTCACTGATTCAGCAAGCCCTATATAGTTAAACCTTTTGATTTAAATGAGTTACTAGCGCGGGTTCGGGCATTGCTGCGGCGAGGAAATGTTGAACGTTTGCCCCTCTTAGAATGGGGCCAATTGCAATTAGACCCTAGTGCGTGCAAAGTTAGATATAATGGACAGCCATTTCACCTCAGTTCAAAGGAATATAGCCTGTTAGAGCTTTTTTTACGTCATCAAGAGCGGATTTTCAGTCAGGGAACGTTGATTGAGCAGCTTTGGGCACTAGAAGATATTCCAACCGAAAATGCGATTCGAGCGCACATCAAAGGGTTAAGAAAAAAACTTAAGGAAGTTGGAGTTGGGGACTGCATTGAAACTGTCTACGGCTTGGGATATCGGTTGAAAGAAGCACAAATAGGGAAAGGAGCAGGATATCAGGAAAACGAGAAAGAAACAGAAAGTAAAGAGAGCTACTCTGAACAACCCACCTCTAACCAACCAACGCATAAGGAAGCTCTCTCAGAAATCAGTGAATTTTGGGAACAATATCGGGCACAATACTGCGAGCGCCTCTGTGTAATTGAACAAGCAATTTCTGCTCTACACACCAAAAATCTAATCGAAGACCTACGACAGCAGGCGCAACGGGAAGCCCATACCCTCAAAGGCTCATTGGGGTTGTTTGGTTTAGAGCGTGGATCTGAGCTATCTCATGAGATTGAGCAGCTTCTTAAGGCTGTAGACAATCTAAATCAGGAGCAGAAAGCGCATTTGGCTGAGTTGACACTGAGTTTACGACAGGTGTTAGAGCAACCTTTATCAAAGACAAACTCATTGGTTGAAGTACCAAATCAACACCGTTGCTCTCAGGAAGCTGTATTGTCAAGGCAATGGCGATTATTGATTGTGGATGATGATGCGGTGCTGGCACAACAGCTTGCCAAAACAGCAAGCGACTGGAATATGGAGGCAGAACTAGCAACTAATCTCGCCCAAGCTAGAAGCTTAATTGCCCAAAAGCTGCCTGATATTGTTTTGTTGGATTTAACATTTTCCGATTTAACAGAAGATGGTTTTGGGCTACTGACAGAACTAGCAACCTATCAGCCACAGCTACCAGTGATAGTATTTACGGCACAAGAAAGCTTTGCTGAGCGCATCAAAGTTGCTCGCTTGGGCGGAAAAGGCTTCTTGCACAAGCCCATTGCACCAACCAAAGTAATGGAGATGATAAGGACTACGCTTATGCAAGCCACTGCTCAAATTCTACAGCCTGCGTATGCAACAGATGCTCAATTGCTGATTGTAGACGACGATGCCCAACTGTTAAACATTCTGCGTGTCCTTTTGCAACCTTGGGGTTTTCAGGTTGCCTTACTGAACGATCCTCAGCAATTTTGGAGCACTTTAGAGGAAGTGAAACCAGATTTGCTGATGCTGGATATCGAAATGCCAGAAATTAGTGGTCTTGACCTCTGTCAGGTGATTCGCAACGATCTGCGTTGGGGAGACTTACCGATTCTAATGCTCTCTGCCCATACTGATGATGAAACGATACAACGGGTGTTTATAGCCGGGGCAGATGATTATGTTAGCAAACCTGTTCGAGCAGCAGAATTGGTAGCGCGAGTGATACGTCGATTAGAGCATGCAAAGGTATTAAAAAAACTACGGGGTTTGGAGGATTAATCACCCATGTTCAGACGAGCGCAGTTTCGGATAAATCTCTATGCTGTTGCAGTGTTGTCGGTTTTTGTGGCGACTGTTTTAACGCAGTTACTCAATCCACTGCTATCATCTGTTTCTTTTGCTCTATTTTATGCTGCTACAGCTATCAGTGCCTGGTATGGTGGCATGAAGCCAGGATTATTTGCAACCATTCTTTCCATCTTATCAATCAGCTACTTCTTTCTACCTCCGGTTCACTCGTTTGCAATTGCTGAACCAGGCAATTTTATGCGATTGAGTCTGTCTACATTCGTTGCTTTTGTTATTAGTTACCTCATTTCAGAGCTAAGGAATGCAGGACAGCAGATTAAGCGACTGAGCGATCACCGTTTAAAAGAAAGCAAAGAACAACTGCGACTCGCCATGCACGCTGCCGGCATGGGAATGTGGAACTGGAATTTGCTAACGGGGGAGATCGTCTGGAGTTCAGAACATGAGCAGTTATTTGGGTTGGCTACTGGTACATTTGATGGCCGTTATGAGACATTTGATGCTCGTTTACATTCAGGTGATCGGGAAGGACTGAATCAAGCAGTCCAAACGGCAATTCAAGAACACAGTATGTACAAATATGAATACCGCATCCTATGGGCAGACGGTAGCGCCCACTGGATTGAGGGTAGAGGACTCGCCTTTTATGATGAAAGTGGCAAGCCTGTCCGAATGGCTGGAACGGTAATGAACATTGACGAGCGTAAACGAACAGAAGCTGCTTTAATGCAAAGCGAGCAAAAGTTTCGTGCCATTTTTGAAGCAGAACCCGAATGCGTCAAAGTCATCACAGTAGACGGTATTTTGCAAAATATGAATCCTGCCGGCTTAAGGATGCTTGAAGCAGATAATTTAGAGCAGGTATTCGGACAGTGCGTTTGTCGGCTAATTGAACCCACACAACAGCAGGCTTTTTTGGAATTTACCCGAAAGACAGCACAAGGAGGATCAGGCACGTTCGAGTTTGAAATTGTTGGATTTAAGGGCACTCGTCGCTGGCTAGAGTCTCATGCGGCTCCATTGCTATTTGAAGATAAAGCAGCCCCGTATATTCTAGCAGTGACGCGAGACATTACCGAACGAAAACGGGCAGAGGCAGAAATCAGGCAGCTTAACGCAGAACTAGAGCAACGAGTAATAGAACGAACAATTGAATGGCAACACAGTAACAGTTTGCTAAATAGCTTTTTCTATGCGGCATCTTTAGCCGATATCGGCTTATGTATTCACGATCTAGAATTGAGATTTGTCCAAATCAACGAAGCCCTTGCAGCTATTAATGGCTATTCTGTAGAGGCACACCTTGGTAAGACAACAAAAGAGCTATTGCCAGAAATAGCTTCTACAGTTAATCCCCTTTTACAGCAAGTTCTGACAACAGGACAGCCCATTCTCAATTTAGAAATTTCAGCCAACGTGCCGAGTCAACCTGGAGCCATTCGGTACTGGTTAGCTTCCTACTTTCCAATTCTGAAAAATAACAGCAATGTCGAAGGGGTTGGGGTGATTGTAATCGAGATTACTGCTCGCAAGCAGGCAGAGGTAGCGCTGCAAGTTTCTCAAACAAGGCTGGCAGGTATTTTAGACATTGCTAGCGATGCGATCATTTCAGTCGATGCTAATCAATGTATAACCCTGTTTAACCAAGGTGCAGAAAAGATATTTGGCTATAGTGCTGATGAAGTGTTAGGACAACAGCTCAATATATTGCTACCAAATCGGTTTGCAGCGGCACACTATCAGGATGTCAACAATTTTGGGGAGTCTGTTGGTACGGCGCGGCGGATGGGAGAACGAAGTGAAATATTTGCTCGCCGCAAAGATGGAACAGAGTTTCCAGCCGAAGCTTCGATTTCTAAGTTTGACATTGGGGACGAGCGAATTTTTACTGCCTTTCTGCGCGATATTACCGAACGCAGACAATCTGAAGCTATCTTGCGAGAATCCGATCGGCGGTGGCGTTCCCTATTGGATAATGTGCAATTGATTGTTGTAGGCTTAGACCAAAAAGGAGAGGTGGAGTATATTAATCCCTTTTTTCTACAACTGACCGACTATACAGCAGAAGAAGTGCTAGGCAAATATTGGTTCGAGCATTTTCTTCCACAAAGTCAAAAAGCTCCAGTACAGGCTTCCTTCCAAGAAATATTGGAAAAAGAGTTTTACCCTCACTACCAAAACCCGATTGTGACTAAGTTGGGTGAGGAACGCATTATTGCCTGGAGTAATACGTTATTGCGAAATGCGGAAGGCCGGCCCATCGGTACTATTAGCATTGGTGAAGATATCACGGAGCGCTACAAACTAGAGCAGATGAAAGCCGAGTTTGTTTCAATCGTCAGTCACGAACTGCGTACCCCCTTGACTTCTATTAGTGGTGCACTGGAATTGCTATCAACAGGATTAATTCAACCGGCATCCGAACGGGGGCAAGAAACACTACAAATTGCTGCAACAGAGGCAGATCGTCTCATCCGCCTCGTTAACGATATTTTAGACTTAGAACGCTTGGAGTCCGGTAAAATCCGTTTAGAGTATCAACCTTGGGATTTGGCAGAATTGATACGTCGGGCAGTAGATTTCATGCAGTTAGCAGCTAATCAGGCAGGCATTACTCTGTCTGTCGAGCCTTTGTCTGTCATTCTGGAAATTGATGGCGATCGCATTCTCCAGGTACTCACTAATCTGTTGAGTAACGCGATCAAGTTTTCGCCCAAGAGCAGCACAATTTGGCTTAGCGCCGAAATTTGCAACGCAGAGGAGGAGGCGAGCCAAGGAAGAAAACATCCCACCTCCCATGACTCGATGCCCCCATCGCCCTACATCCCACACCCCGCACCCTATGTCCTTATTAGCGTTCGCGATGAAGGACGGGGTATTCCCACAAATAAACTAGAGACTATCTTTGAGCGATTCCAGCAGGTAGATGCCTCAGATTCGCGCAAAAAAGGGGGTACTGGCTTAGGACTAGCAATCTGTCGCAGTATTGTGCAACAGCACGGTGGCAACATTTGGGCAGAAAGTATTCTAGATGAAGGAAGTTGCTTCCACTTTACGTTACCGTTAACAGCGCAACACTAAGAAAGCTATGCCAAAGCGGATTCTGCTAATTGACGACGAAGACGGAGCGCGAAGAATCATTCAGTTTAGTCTGGAAGCGGCGGCTGGTTGGGAAGTATTGACGGCGGCTTCTGGCGCTGAGGGATTGAGCATTGCTGCAAAAGAACTACCCGACGCGATTTTACTAGATGTGATGATGCCCGATCTCGATGGCCCTGCTACCTTTAAGCAATTGCAGGAAAATCTGACGACGAGATCGATTCCGGTGATTATGCTCACCGCAAAGGCAAGCCCAACAGAACACCAGCCACTTGCCCAGTTAGGCATTGCAGGTATCATTACCAAACCGTTCAAAATACCCGCTTTGATTGCTCAAATCCGAAAAATTCTGAATTGGCAAGATTAAACACGGATTTTATCGACTAAGTAGGTAGGCGGGATTAAACCGAATAATGTAACAGTATGTAAATAGGCTTAAGTCAGCCAGTAGAGAGCATTTGGACATTTTACATCGTTTAAATAGTTGCGTTTTAAAGCGCCGACTTACTTATCACAAAATTTTCACACTTTCCATTTAGCTTGAAATTATCCACCTAATGAACCGTAAACCAACACTGGGTTGAGCGGTTGAACTGGGTCGGTGTTTTTGTTCACCAGTGTGGCAACAGTCCTATGGCTCAATTCTCTACCTCTAATGCAATCCCTCTCAACCCTAACCAGGCTCAACAAATTTCATTACCAGACTGTACGAGTTACACGAGAGCCGAGTGTTTAATTTATCCAAATTCTAACTCTAATGAAGGAGTTTTAAATGTGTCTAGAGATTTTGCAAATTATGAATCGTTTCAAGGAGTAGCTGTTGAAGTATTTAAAGCCAGGAGCCTAGATTCAATTCGCTCGCTCAAAAAGTTTCTGACGGCTTTACCCAGTCCTAGTTACATCAGAAGAGCGCTGCTACAAGCTATTTACCAGCTAGCAGACCAAGACCCAGAAACGTGCCGATGGCTTTTACAGCATCGCCATTATCTGGAACCCGAACTAAACCTAATGGAAGTTGCACAACAAGTTGTGACTGAGCAACTACAGAGCCAAGGGCTGACACTAAACCAAGATTTTAAGTTTACTTCAGACGAACAACTGGAGGCAACTGAGGCAATCAAGATGACACTGTTACAGGAAGTTTCAGCGGGGGAGCGTTTGTTACTTGAAGAAATTCTCTTTATGCGTTAGTCAATTTAGCTTAAGTAATTCTCTTTTAATGTTCGCTCTAACAACGAACGGGGGTTCGTATTGAAATTATTACCTCTTCAATTTTAGTTGTTAACTAATCCAAAAAACGTCTCCTCAAGTCTTTAGTGATTAACGGAGAATCAAATGCTAAATATCATACCGAAATCATTTCAAAAAGCTCACTCAAAACAGTTTAATCATCAAACTATGCAAGCAGATATTAACTTACACCCTCAAATGCTACAGCGTATAGCAGAGCTTGAGCAAGCCTTGAAGTTTGAACTTATGCTGCGCCGTATCAGCGATAAGGTACGAGCCTCGCTAGATGAAAACTATATTTTGCAGGCTGCGGTGACCGAGCTGGCGCTGGAATTAGAGGCAGATTGCTTTGCAACATTAGCATTAAATATGGAGCAACAAACTTCCATTTCTCATCCCCCAACCCTAACCTCTATCCCGGATTGTCAAACTGGAATCATTTCACCAACCAGCAATCCAGAAATTGACCAGCCGCTTCGACAGGGAAGGTATGTTCACTTTTGCTCGAATACCAGTTCATTTCAGGAAAGATATACATTCTTTGCTTGCCCAATAGTAAATGGCAGTGAGAATCTAGCAAATTTATGGGTCATCCGAGATATCTCACGAACATTGGAAGATTATGAAATTTATCTGGTGCAACAGGTTGCAAACCAATGCGCGATCTCTATCCATCAGTCACGCCTCTACGAGTCAGCTCAAAAGCATGTGGAAGAGCTAAATCGGCTAAATGAAGTCAAGGAGGATTTTTTGATTAGGATGACTCACGATCTACGAGAACCCTTGTCTAATATGCAGCTATCCATTCATCTGCTAGAGCATCAGCTAACTGAAGGACATTTGCGATGTGGGCACATCTCACAACAAGATTTTGCTTGTTCCAAAACGTTTACTTATGTGAAAATTTTGCAGCTCGAATGTGAAGCAGAAATTAGGCTAATCAATGATTTGCGGGATTTACAGAAACTAGAAGCAGGGAAGCTGCCTTTAGATGTATGTGAAATTGATTTAGAAAATTGGCGAAAGGAGTTGGTTGAAACACTTGAAGAACGTATGCAGCAAAGGCAACTGATTCTGGAACTTCTTTTTCCTTCTAGTTTGCCTGCGCTAATATCTGAACCAGGTTACTTACACCACATTATGTCAGAAGTTTTACATAATGCATAAGTAGGTAGGCGAGATTAAATCGAATAATGTAACAGTATGTAAACAGCTTTAACCTAGCTAGTAGAGAGCATTTGGATATTTTACCATCGTTTACATAGTTGCGTTTTTTCGCGTCGGCTTACTTACATAGGACTTACGCACTGAAACGCAATCTCGTTGTTCTGAGCGCTGGTGGAGAAGCTGGAAGCCTCATTCTACCGTTGCTGATTTGGCTGAGTGCGTAAGTCCTGTTACAAATATACTCCTCCTTGTGAAAAAATTTCAGTCGCTGTTTTAACTGAATTAGAGCAGGTGCAAATTCGCATTAGTAATTCTGGTGTTGAAATTCCAACCGAAGAACTGCCACTTATCTTTGATAAATTCTATCGGGTTCGGAATGGCGATCGCTGGAAGCAAGGTGAAACTGGATTAGGGCTAGCACTGGTTAAAAACCTCGTGAAGTATTTAAAAGGCTCAATTCAGGTTGAAAGCAGAGCAATGCAGACTTGCTTCACCATTAACCTTCCGCTAAATTCAGCCGCTTATCTTAAGTTATGTTAAGTTTTGACTTAAGACTGTAACAGCTAGTTAATAATCACAAAATTTTCACATTCTCATCTTATTTTAATATTCATCCCAATAAAAGCAAACCAGAGCGCGGTGAATCAATGAAAAAATACTGATTGTAAACAATAATGAGTTCTTTCTGCCGGCCCTTTGGAATGTACTTGGAAGGCGGGGCAAAGCTGAGGTTACAAGCAGTGAAAACAGAGTAGTTGGTACACACTCATGTGGAGAGCTACAACTATATCTATTCTTTATTGTAATAACTCAAGAGTTTTGTAGGAATAACGTTGCTTGAAGCAAAGCTTTGTATTAGCTTACATTACTTCAATAAGACGAACGATTGGAGAGAAGTGCTTGGTAAAGCGCTTAATATTTACTTCTTACTCTTCAAATCGCTCTCACAAATCAATTGATTCAAATCGTTCTTTTAAATTGGGGAGTAATTATCATGTCTAGCTGCCCTTGCTGTTCTAATAAGCTTCTTCGCCAAGTTAACAGCAAAAGAAGTTATTTTTTCTGTAGAGTCTGTTGGCAAGAAATGCCTAATTTAAACGAACTAATGAGCATTAATAGAACTGCTTCCATAGTCTCGTCTAGCGTATACACAAATAAAATGGTAAAAGTCATTTCTAATTTTTGTTTAATTTAGAGTGGCTGTTTTCCCAAAATCTCTATTCATAAAAGAGTGTTTCTACTTTCTAAGTATGCCGCTAGTTAGTTGCTGAATTTAAAGAAATTTCTCAATAATCAGCGCCCCTACAGCCCTGAAAGATAGGACTAAATAATAGCTCTTCTCAAAGAGCTTTCTCAGGAGGATTGGTTTCAATGCATAGGAAGCTTTCTCTAAATAAGGCAATCAAGTTCCCTGGTTTATTCCCTGATAGGGGACTACAAGCATCGCTGACGTTTGGCGTACTGGCACTGGGATTGACTTTGACAGCTTCTGCTTGGCAGTATACGTCTCAATCTATTCGACAAACTGCTCGGCAAACGTTTGAGCGCCAAAGTACCCTAGTAAAAGATTTAATTGAAGAGCGTATGCAAGTCTATTTTGATGCCTTGCACGCGGGTCAAGGTCTGTTTGCCGCTAGTCAAAGCGTTAACCGAGCTGAGTGGAAAGCTTTCGTTGAAGCGCTAAAGTTACAACAGCGTTACCCTGGCATTAATGGTCTTGGATTTATTCGCTACGTTCCGGGCGAGCGAAAGATAATATATGAGCAGCAGGTCAGGCAGGATACCAGTATCAATCCTGATGGCTATCCCAACTTTGCCATCAAGCCTCCGGGAATTCGTTCAGCCTATTTTGTTATTGAGTATATTGAACCACTTCTACCAAATTATCCAGCTTTTGGGCTAGATGTCAGACATGAATCAAGACGACGTGAAGCGGCACAACGGGCACGTGATACCGGCGAGATAGCAGCAACCGCACGAATTGTCCTAGTGCAAGACCAAGAGAAAAAGCCAGGATTGCTCATCTTCCTGCCGCTCTATAAAAAAGGGATGCCTTCTACGTCAGTAGAAGAAAAACGCCGTGCTTTCGTTGGCTTTGTCTACGCCCCCTTAAAAACTGGGGATTTAATCCGAGAAGCGTTAGCTCACGAAACCAACATGAAGTTGGATTTAGAAATATACGAAAATCAAGAGTTGCTGTATGACGGAGATCCCAAGGTTTCTGCGATCGATCAAAAGCGAGATCCCTTGTATCGAAACATTCAAACCCTGGGTGTTGGTGGGCAACGCTGGGATTTGCATTTTGCGGCTAACCCTGACTTACTGAGTCAGTCACAGCGTTATTTACCAGTTCTGATCCTATCTGCTGGTTCGCTGATTAGCATATTACTAGCTACAATCATGTGGTCGCTCGTTTCGTCTCGCAGTCGTGCGCTTGCCCTGGCTAACCAAATTACGTCTGAGTTGCAACAGACTCACAGCTTCTTGCAAACAGTCATTGACCATCTACCAGTTGCGCTCTTCGTTAAAGACACTACAGCGGAGAGAGCGGATACTTTTAAGCTCTGGAACAAAACCAGCGAGTATCTATTTGGGCTGGCAGCTAAACAGACAATTGGGAAAACAGTGAATGATTGTTCTCTAGAAGAACAGGCAGGCTTTTTCAAGCAACAAGAGCGAGAAATTTTTGAGCGGGAAACGCTTGAGGATATTCCTGAAGAGCTTATTAATAGTCACAGCCGAGGCCAAAGAGTTCTCCATACAATCAAAGTGCCAATCTTTGATAAGAACAACAATGCTCAATATTTATTATGTATTTCTGAGGATATTACCGAGCGAAAACAAGCTGAAGAAGCGTTACAGAATACTCTGCGCGAATTAGAATTTCACAAATTGGCGCTAGACCAGTCAGCTATTGTTGCAGAAACTGACCATCGCGGAATTATTACTTACGCTAATGACAATTTCTGTGAAATCTCTAAATATAGTAGGGATGAGCTAATTGGGCAGACTCATCGGCTGATTAAATCTGACTACCATCCACCTTCATTCTTTAAGCAGCTCTGGTCAACAATCGCTAGTGGAAATGTGTGGCGTGGAGAAATAAAAAACCGAGCAAAAGACGGTTCATATTACTGGGTTGATACCACAATTGTTCCCTTTTTGGATAAGAATGGTAAAGCCTTCAAGTATCTAGCAATCCGCTTTGACATTACCCAAATCAAACAAACACAAACTGCTTTACAGGAAAGTGAGAAAAGATATCGTTCTGTTGTAGATAATCTCAAAGAAGTCATTTTCCAAACGGATGCGGTTGGGTTGTGGACATTTTTGAACCCTGCTTGGACAGAAATAACAGGCTTTACACTTGAGGAGAGTATCGGCACTAATTTTCTGAATTACGTTCATCCCGACGATCGTCAACATAACTTAGAACTGTTTGAGCCTCTTATCGAACGTCAGAAAGAATACTGCCGGCATGAAATTCGCTATCTGACTAAGAATGGTGATTTTCGCTGGATTGAAGTATTTGCACGCCTTGTTTTAAGTGAGGATCAAACGATTATTGGCACTGCCGGCACTTTAAACGACATCACAGAACGCAAGCAAGCAGAAGAGGAACTCAAAGAGAATGAAGCAGCCGTAAGAGCGCTTTATGAGGTAACAGCCGCTCGCAATCTTAGTTTTGAGGAGCGCATTGACAGGCTACTGGCGGGTGCATCTCAGTTTGGCAAATACATCAAATTGAAAGTTGACCGTTGAGATAAGCACAGCGAAGAGCAAGGATAGA
>NZ_JAUBOX010000089.1:0-27861 GCF_036700445.1 Microcoleus sp. T3_B1 | reverse complement strand
ATGTTTTCTCAAACATTGAAGGCGGATATGTACAGTGGCAGACGATACAATTAGCTGACCTGAAAAACACTAAAAAACTATTTCCTGACTACAAAGCGTTGGATTCTCAGGTTTTGCAAGATGTCGTCAACAGAGTTGAAACTTCCTTTTCAAATTTCACCACGCCCGATAAAAAACGGCAATCGTAGAGGAAGCCCAGATTCAAAGGGCTTCACTACTACAAATCCTTCACTTATCCTCAACTAGATAACTTAGATATTGTCAAGGACGAGCAAGATAGGATTTGTATTAGTCTCGCCAAAATAGGTAAGCGTGCCTATGGTTTTCCACCGTCCAATACCAACAAAGTTCAAAGTTAAGACGGGTACAGTTATCAGAGAAGCGGATGGGTGGTATATTTCCCTGACGCTAGAAGATAAAACGGTTCCCGTAACGGTTGCAGAAATTCAGCCGACGGTCGAAAATACTGTTGGCATTGATTTGGGAGTCACTAATTACGTCTATCTTTCCAACCGCGAAAGAGTTGAGAATCCTAGATTTTTGAGGAAATCGGCTCAGAAATTAGCAAGGCTTCAAGCGAAGTTAGCTAATAGAGTCAAGGGTTCTCAACCTTGGAAAATAATCAAGGACAAGGTTTCCAAACTCCATCAGTTTGTAGCTAGAGCTAGATTAGATTTTCAATTTAAAACCGCACATGAGTTACTTAACAAGTGTGAGGTTTTAGTGGTTGAAGACTTGAGTGTCAAAAATCTAACTAGACGTGCCAAACCCAAGACTGATATTGAGAATGGTAATTTGGTTTATTTGCCCAACGGTCAGTCAGCTAAGAGTGGTTTGAATAAATCTATGCTTGATGCTGCTCATGGGCAATTCGCCAACGTTCTGAAATATGTCGCCTGGAAACTAGGTAAAAGTGTTTTATTTGTTGATCCAAAGGGAACTTCCCAGCACTGTTGGAACTGCCTCAACAAAGTCCCGAAAGAATTATCGGAACGGTGGCATTCTTGTCAATGTGGAGAATCTTTGGAGCGAGATGAAAATTCAGCCAAACTCATAAGAAAAATTGGTCTGAGTTACAAAAGTGGCGGGGGAACTCCGTCACTCAAAAAAGCATGAGAAAAAAAAGGAAAAAGAAGCCTGCGGTCTAACTGTACTCAGTTGACCGTCAGGTTCGTTCACACTCTCTCCTCGATAGCCAGAAGGTTTACTTAGAAGAATGTATCAAACTTTTACAAAGAAACCGATCAAACTCATAAAGTCTCTCTCTGCACTGACAAAAGGAGTTAGCTAGCACGATGCTGGTTCTCCCTTTTTCAGATTGGACAATACACGGCCCTCAAAACCAGAAAAATGAAGAATTGTAAAGTTTTATCAAGATATTGGCACATCTGAATTAAAATCTTCTCATAAAAAAGACTAGCTTTTAGCAGGCACAAATTGTGGAAAAAGGTTTAAAACTCAGAATATGAGATCGAGTTCGCTGCTCTTACATGGTGCAATAAAATGTAACTTTTGATGCCAGAACCAGTAGCCTGAACTTTGTCGAAGGCCCAATGCCCGTCCGGCCAAGGCTTTCGGAAAATCGCCTTCTTGGCGCTGCATCAAATCTTAAGTGCAATTACTTTCCTTGCACGAGAGCCGGAGCCTTCGAGCAAACATTTAGCTCCAGGGCTTACGCACCAGAACTTTGATCAACCGGGTTTTTTTACCGGGAGCGAGGGCGGCAACAAAGTGTTTTCGTTCATCAAACCCGGTTTCAGCGTCCGAGACTGAACTCGATCGAATGAATGCAGTCGCAACCAATGTTTAAAAGTGGCGATACTGCAAGTTGCGTGCAAAGCAGGGAGCTAACCGCAGTGATGGATCTCGATTGTTTACCTTACGGCGCAGGCCACGCACAGGAAGGGGTCTGTCTGCTAGTGCGAATGGGGCCGCACCGCATTTTACTCGACTGCGGTGTAGAGGATATTGCACCGCTATCAGCGACACTAAATCGATCGCTGCCAGCCGATTTTGTGGTGTGTACCCACGCCCACTCCGATCATGCCAGAGGTTTGCTAGCACTCCATCAATCTTTCCCCCACTTGCCAATTTACGCCAGCGAAGTGACAGCGCGACTGCTACCGCTCAACTGGCCACAACTGGCTCAACAGCCAGAGTCCCGGTTCTGTCAGGGACTGCCCTGGCAGTCGCCGCTCGAAGTGCGCCCTGGACTGAGCGTACAGTTGTTCCCGTCGGGTCATTTGCCCGGAGCGGCGACTGTGCTGCTGACTTATGCCGCCCCGCACCGCACCTACACAGTGGTTTACACCGGCGACTTTTTCCTGTCGAATTCTCGTTTGGTGGAAGGTTTGCCCCTGGGAGAACTCAGGGGCATGAAGCCGGATGTGTTAATTTTGGAAGGCAGTTACGGCACGGCCCGCCACCCTCACCGCCGACAACTAGAAAATCAGTTAGCCGATCGCATCCACCGCGCCATCGCCGACGGTTACTCGGTACTGCTGCCCGCGCCGGCCCTTGGTTTGGGCCAAGAAATGCTGATGCTGCTCCGCAGTCACCACTACTTTACTGGCCGCGACTTGGATATTTGGGTGGACGGCACTGTCGCCGACGGGTGCGACGCTTATCTGGAACTGTTACCCCAATTTCCCACCGCCGTCCAAAATTTTGCTCTGCACCAACCTTTATTTTGGGACGAAAGGGTGAAACCCCGCGTCCGCAGGCTCTCTGCCGAACAGCGCCCCGGATTGGGAGCCACGCCCTGTATTGTGATTACTGACAAGTTAGCTGATTTGGGTTTGTATGTTGCCGATGGCACAAATCCTTGGATTTTGCTCGCCCCTCAAAAACCAGGATATCCCGTCACCGACTGGCTGGGCAACAGGCCCCTATTTGGAGTCACAAGTGTCGAAACTTATCTGCTAGCCGAACACTGCGACGGGCCGGGGACGACCCAACTCATCCACAATTTGCGTCCCCAGCACGTAATTTTACTCCACGGTTCCCCTGCATATTTGGCTGACTTGGCTAACTTGGACGAGCTGCGAAACCGCTACCAGTTGCACACTCCGGCGGCCGGAACACTTGTCGAATTGCCGATCGGGGAAATGTTTTTGCAGCCCGCTATCCCAGAAACTAACTATGAGGGAGAACTCAGCGAATTGGGGACAGAGGTAGCAATTAGCTTGCCGAGTCCGATTACAGCCGATCCTCGGTGGGCCAATTTTGCCGATACCGGTTTGGTAGAAGCGCGCTGGCAAGGCGAAGAACTGGTACTGCGGGGCATCTCCCAGCGGGAACTCCTTTTTCAAGGCAGCGCCGTTCAGGCCAACCTCGAATGCTGCGGCAATTGCCAGCACTACCGCAGCCAGCGCTGTTGGAACCAGTCCAGTGCTTTGTTTGGCTTTAAAGTAACCCCCGACGGTTTCTGTCCGGTGTTTAAAGCGATACCGGAGTCGGAACTTTTCCTAGATGGCGAAACAGACGGCGAATAAGCTGTCGGGCACATCGAAACCAGCCTGCAGGCAAAGAAAACAAAAGAACAGTTCTGGACGCACCCAGACAAAAAACCCGGTTTCAGCAGGGGTAAGCTGTCGCGTATTGAATTTTTAACTACCAGCCGGGAAGTCCCTCGGTATATTTAAAGGGGATTAATCTGAGCGCTGCGCGAAGTACCCCGAATAAATTACCGAGCGTGATGAAAGGCTCGTCGGGTGTAGGTATCCAAAGCGACAATTATTTCTGTATATCCCTTGATAATCTGGAAATACTCTGATACTATATTGGCAAGTGGGGGTGGAACTACCTCACTATAAAAAGCCTTTGAAAAAAAGGAAAAAGAAGCCTGCAGTCTAACTGTACTCAGTTGACCGTCAGGTTTGTTCACACTACTGTGTACTTAGGATCGCGAATTAAATAACTTACAATTTTAATTGTTATTGTGGGATGGGCGTCCCGCCCGTCCTTTTTGGACGGGCGGGACGCCCATCCCACTTTCAAGAGTGGAAGTTATTTAATTCTCATTCCTTACGCTGTTGTGGGGAGTATGGGTTGGGCCGGAGATCCCGCCATCAAGCTTAAATTTAAAGGGAAAATAGCTTATGGGGTCACAACCCAGAATATTTTTGGCCTAAACTGGGTTTTTTGCATAATTTCTCCACAAAAAAGGGAGAAAAGCCGTTTTCTTTTCCCCCAAGTTTTCCTTGTGCCTCAAGCGCGAGCTCAAAACTATTCCAAATTCGAGTCGGGGTAGTGATTGCGAATTTGTTCGGCTTCGGGACAATCGTCAGAAACTAGGGGTTCGCAGTTAGTTCGGGATACCGAAGCCAACTTCTGAGACACAGATCCAATACTTTCGAGACGCACCATTTCTTCCCAGGAGCTGATTTCGTCTTCTTCGTCGGTTTCGTAGCGCAGCGTGACTAGATCCCCTTCAATATCTAGGATACGAGCGCGCTCTATCCAACGTTGCTGATCTCGAAGAAAAATAGAAACCTCACGACCATCACAACAGAGTTGATAGATTTTGCGCTGTAGCATTTGTCAGTTCTCCTGCGCAGTGTAACTTGCTTAAAATATGGTCTGTTTACCGTAACGTACTTTGGGTTTTACATCGGAAGGCACAGCCGTATGGACTGGCCAGTTTCACGTTTTCCGCAACTTTTGTACCGATGGGAGTTACCAAATTTGATTTTACCACCAAATCTATCGAGTACGCCATTTATCCAATTACAGGTTTTCCAGTCAGTGGCATCCCTCGTGAGAGGCATTTGCCAGCATAGATCCGAGCATTAGGACTTGACGACGGCACCCCATTAACAGCGACAATAACAACAGACTCTGCCTCAAAAATCTCGCTCTCTTTTGCCTCAAGTCCCCCAGAAACAAGAGTGTTTCGACGATTGTTCGATCGCCCGCTAACCCCGTCAAGGCTCTATCTCAAATCTCAAATCTCGAAACGAAAGCTCTAAAGCGACACTCAAACAGCGACAATAAAAACAGACTCTGCCTCAGATTTCTCGCTCTCTTTGGCCTCAACTCCCCCAGAAACAAGAGTGTTTGGAGGTGATTTCTAGCCCCCAGTAACCCCTCTTTCCTCAATCTCAGATCTCAAATCTAAAATCTAAAATCGATTGTTCGATCGCCCCCTAACGCCGTCAAGGCTCAATCTCAAATCTCAAATCTCAAAGCGAAAGCTCTAAAGCGACACTCAAACAGCGACAATAAAAACAGACTCTGCCTCAGATATCTCGCTCTCTTATGTCTCAATTCCCCCAGAAACCTCTTGTTGGGAGGTTATTTGTACCCCCCAGTACCCCCTCTGAACTCAATCTAAAATCTAAAATCTAAAATCTAAAATCGATTGACTGGAGTGTGATAAAAATCACTGACAGCAGGCAGCCCCTAAATGTAGAAAATGGTGGCGGCCAACAACTAGCTTCAAAACGGGCAGCGGAACCTGTGGCGGTTAAGCTAAAAGAATTGCGGTTCCGTTCAAAACAAATTGGAGTCATCGCTCGTGCGTATTAAGGAGGCTAATTGATGGTGTACGCAGAAAATTGGTCGCAGCCGTCTATCTTGGAACTAGCGCGATCGGGCAACTTTCAAGCCCTGAATTACTGGATTGACAGCTTGCTGCGCCCCGAAGGGATTTATGCCCGCGTCGAACAGGCTCAGGCCGGCTGCGTCCAAATCATCGTAGAATTCCAGCGCGAATTTGCGCCAGATACTACATTACTGGGGAGCACTCTCCGGGAAGGCTTAGTCAAATTTATTTGCCACCAACTCTGGAGACTCAACTCGCCAGCAGTAGAAGGAGTGCGAATTCACGCGCGCTTGGCTGGGGATGCAGACATTCTCTGGAAACAGTCAGTGCGAATTGTGACTCCGGCAAACCGCCAGCGGCGGCGTTACCGTTCCCTACCGGTCGTCGATTGGGTTAAATTTAAAACGTATCGTTCTCTGCTGCTAGTGGGATCGGCACTTGCCTCATTTATTTTAGGGTGTTGGGTCAGCTACCACGAAGCTCTGACCCTGCAGTCAGTATCTCCCGTATCCGGCTACCAGCAAGCTGCTGTAATTTCGGGGCCGCCTCCAAAACGTGCGGATACGGTGCAAGCGGCCTTAGAAGTAGTACCAGTAGTACAGCAAAAGCAAGTTGCTAATCCTTACGACCCAACAGTAACGCTGATGTTCGGAGGAAATGTGAATCTATCGGATGCGCTCGGAGCATCTGCTGCCAACGATCACCAATGGGCTTTCGCCAATATGGACGAGTACCGGCAAGCAGATGTGGCGATGGTTAACCTAGAAAACTCCCTGACTCGCTCTACATTGGGCTCTGGCAAAAAACAATTAAATTTTAAAGCCGATCCAGAATCGGTGAAAGTATTAACAGCCGGAGGAGTGGATATTGTCAATCTGGCAAATAGCCGCGCTATGGATTACGAGGAACCGGGGCTGGTGGAGACTATGAATACTCTAGATAATAGTGGGATTCAACACCTGGGAGCCGGCAGAGATATTAAAGAAGCGAGGCGTCCAGATATTATTGAAGTTAAGGGTCAGCGGATTGCCTACCTCGGTTATTACGATGCCGAGCTTAACGTCGCCGACCAAGGGAAAGCGGGCACTAATCCCCGCCGCAACAATCGCGTGGCCGAGGATATTCGAGCTCTTAGGGGTCAGGTAGACTGGATTATTGTTAATTACCACTGGGGAGTCGAATTGGCAGATTATCCGGGGGACTGGCAGATTGATTTGGCTCGGTTCACGATCGACCAAGGAGCTGATTTGGTAGTGGGACACCATCCCCAGGTACTGCAAGGTGCAGAAATTTACAAGGGCCGCCCGATAGTTTACTCGCTGGGTAATTTTATATTCGGCCCGAATGCTCGCAGGGATTACGATACCGCAGTCCTGAAAGTATCGCTCAAAGACAGGAATATGAAGGTAGAGTTTCTGCCTGTGGAGGTGAAAAAGTTTCAGCCGAAGGTGGTGAAGGGAGCAGCAGCAGATCGCATCCTCAAACGCGTCGAGCAAATTTCTAGTATTTTCGATCGACCGATGCCATCTTCTGTAGTTCTCGATTCCCTAGTCCAGCCAGGATCGGCATCAAAAACTCCAAATTCTCCCTTGCCAGGAGCAGCCAAGAGCGGTACATACCAGCCCGGGCGAGGTTCCGGGGGAGCCTCCGGTGAACGCAATCAGCAAGGCCCCGGACAACCCAAACCTACTTTGATTTTGCCGGCTTTGCCGGCTGCGCCCCAACAGCCGGACAACTCCTCATTTTTCCCGAACGGGACGGGGCCTGCAATTGAATCAAACCCACCTCCGAATCAAAATTTGCCGCCGCGCATCTACCCCACTCAACCTCAAAATCCCAGCCGGGAACCAGATCCGTTTACAAAAGAGCCATTCATCAAAGAGCCGTTTATTTCGCCCCCATCTCCCAGTCAAGGAGCAGTGCCGAGTCCCCAAAGCTATCTTCCCCCCAGTCGGCCAGTATCTTTTGAAGTCGCACTCAAAGGGCAGCCGACCTCAGCGATCGTTCCAGCTACCAGCAGCAACCGCTCCAAGCAGCGGATCGCCCTGCCCCCTATAGCTAGGAGCATTGGTTAGCCGGTGGCGGCCGGAGCGAGGATGCCGGGGAGGATAGGGGCGGTAATGGGTGAACATCAACATACTAGCGACCAATTATTAACGATCGACTTACTGACAACCAATGATCAATGACCTACTACCAATGACAAATGTGTTTGCGATCGCGCTCAAGCAAAAGCAGTACAAAACCTATATCCTCTCCGACGAAACCGCTAACTCTACTCTAGAAGTTGTGCCGGAACGGGGCGGTATTGCCACTAGCTGGCTGGTTGAAGGCAAAGAAATCTTCTATTTGGACGCGGAACGGTTCGCCAATCCCGATCTAACTGTACGTGGCGGGATTCCCATCCTGTTTCCCATCTGCAGCAATCTCCCCGATAATACTTACACCCACAAGGGAGTGGAGCGTAAGCTCAAACAGCACGGCTTTGCTCGAGACTTGCCTTGGACAATAGGCGAACAAGTTACCGAGGGTTGCGCCGCCCTTACCCTGATTCTCGACAGCAGCGACAAGACGCTGGCTGTTTATCCCTTTGATTTCCAACTAGCCTTCACATATCAGATTAAAGGCAATTCTTTGGAAATTTTTCAGCGATACACCAATCTGTCTGCCGAACCCATGCCGTTTTCTAGTGGTTTGCATCCCTACTTTTTGGCGACGGACAAATCTAAGCTCCGCTTTGAGATTCCGGGGATGCAGTACAGAGATCACAACACCCACCAAAAGGGTTATTTCACAGGGGTTTTTGACGAGACGCTGGATGAAATTGATGTTTCCTTTGACGAGCTCACTGGTCTTGCTGCTACTGTCACTGACGCGGCGAGCGGCTTGCGGCTCACCCTCAGTTACAACTCCAGCTATGGGAAGTTGGTTTTCTGGATGGTGAAGGGCAAGGATTTTTACTGTTTGGAACCTTGGACTGCTCCTCGAAATGCCCTCAACACTGGCGAACACTTGATTTATTTGCAGCCGGGAGCGACTTGCGAGATGCTGGTTCGCATGACTGCAAATTTTATTTAACAAAACACTTGCTATTTCAAATGAGGGGTGCTACTATTAGAAATTGTGTGCGGTAACAATGTTTTCGCGGGTCGCTAGCTCAGCGGTAGAGCATTCGGCTTTTAACCGATTGGTCTCGGGTTCAAATCCCGGGCGACCCATAAAAATTTGTGAGTTAAAAAGTTTGAGTTTTGAGTGGAATGCTTGGAACTCAAAATTTTGTTTGTTGAACTTTTTAGTAAATCTGGAAAGATAGTGCGCGATCGGTGGCAAATTGTCTTAAGATTATCGTAAGAATTGAGCTTGTCCAAAATTCACTGCCCAAAAATCACAAATAATTAGGAGGAATATCTATGGCGCTTGTACCTATGCGATTGCTGCTCGACCACGCGGCTGAAAATGGTTACGGCCTACCGGCTTACAACGTCAACAACATGGAGCAAATCCAAGCGATCATGCGCGCTGCTGACGAAACCAACAGCCCTGTGATTCTGCAAGCTTCTCGCGGCGCTCGCTCCTACGCTGGCGAAAATTTCCTGCGCCACTTGATTTTGGCAGCAGTTGAAACCTATCCTCACATTCCCATTTCCATGCACCAAGACCACGGCAATGCCCCCGGCACTTGCTATTCTGCCATGCGCCAAGGTTTCACCAGCGTGATGATGGACGGTTCTCTGGAAGCAGATGCTAAGACTCCCGCTAGCTACGAGTACAATGTTCAAGTTACTCGCGATGTGGTGAATGTTGCTCATTCGATCGGCGTTAGCGTTGAAGGCGAACTGGGTTGCTTGGGTTCTCTGGAAACAGGGATGGGCGAAGCAGAAGACGGCCACGGCTTTGAAGGTGCGCTTTCTCACGATCAGTTGCTGACAGATCCTGAACAAGCTGTGGATTTCGTTGAGCAAACCGGCGTTGATGCTCTAGCAGTCGCGATCGGCACTTCTCACGGCGCTTACAAGTTCACTCGCAAGCCGACTGGCGAAATTTTGGCAATCAGCCGCATTGAAGAAATTCACCGCCGCTTGCCGAATACTCACTTGGTAATGCACGGTTCTTCTTCTGTGCCCCAAGAATTGTTGGAAATCATCAACAGCAACGGCGGCAAAATCCGCGAAACCTACGGCGTACCTGTGGAAGAAATCCAAAAGGGCATTAAGTGCGGTGTTCGCAAGATCAATATCGATACTGACAACCGTTTGGCGATTACCGCTGCAGTACGCGAAGCTTTGTTTGCGAAGCCCGATGAGTTTGACCCCCGCCACTTCTTGAAGCCGTCGATCAAGTATATGCAGAAGGTTTGTAGCGATCGTTACAACTCTTTCGGTTGCGCCGGTCACGGTACAAAGATTAAGCAAGTGTCTTTGGATGATTTTGCAGCTAAGTATGCTAAGGGCGAATTGAGCTCTTCTGCTAAGAAGACTGTGGCTGTTTAAGAATTTTAGGTTTTAGATTTTAGATTTGTCTGAGGTCTAAAGTTAGGATTGCCGGGTAGCTTTGAAGTTGCCCGGTTTTTGTTTTTGGACACAAATCAATAGAAGTGATATCAAATCCGGTAGCATAGGAATTATTCATCTCTCTGTTCTCTGACTCTGTGTTCTCTGTGTCCTCTGCGGTTTAATCATTCCAATTCAACCGGAATTCATATGATATTGAAAACTGCGATCGCTATAGCAGTTTCCCTATTTTTGCTTACAATGAAGCTAATTTTCCTTGGAAATTCAACCGTTTGAATCAAAGGTGAACGAATGGCAAAGGTTATTGCAGTTACAGAAGCTATTAAAAGCCAAGAGGAGGCTGAATCAAGGTTGAATTTGAGCCGAACTGAGGATGAGGCTTTTTTTACAGAGTGGCAAACCCAATTGCCAAGTCTCAGCGATTCTGAACAGACTGCTTTGGATACGCTACGACGTAGATTGCTATATCATAGAGCCGATGGAGAATTGTTAGAAGGGGCAGTGACATTGTTGGTGGCATCACCTTTGTTAGAACTGGCGGGATTCTACGATCCACCTTTCAGGATGAAGGCTGAAGCTGCGATTGAAATTGCGATCGATGATGGGGAAGAAACCCTGCGCGGACGAATTGATATCTTGATTTTACAGAATCAGCTTTGGGTAATGGTTTTGGAGTGTAAGAAGACTACGATTGCGACGAGATCGGCATTACCCCAAGCATTAGCATACATGATGGCAAATCCTGATTTGGATAAACCGAGATTTGGTATGTTGACGAATGGCGATGATGTGTTGTTTGTGAAACTCAGGGATCAACCTACACCCGAATACGGGTTATCGCGGGCATTTTCGATTTATACTGTGCGAAGTGAATTGCGATCTGCTTTTCAAGTCTTGAAGCATTTAGGGCAAGGCATCACTACCGTCTAAGTTAAGGTGAAGGTATTGCTCATCGGCATAGAGACGTGCCATCTGCTACAAATCCTCGTCCATCACTTCATCGTTTTCCCGAATTTCTGTTTCAATTTCATCGGAGAAAGCTTCGGCGTATGCCCAAGCGTTAGCAATATCAGTCGCAGATAGCGATAGATAGCTTGTGAGTAAATCAGCTTCGCTATAGCCAATGCGACGAGCTTCTACAAGTCCCCAAACGGTGATGCGAGTTCCAGCAATGCAGGCACTCCCGCCACAAACATCAGCCCTTTTTTCAATACCGCGCCAAGGAGTGATTTTGCCTTGGGATAGGAGTTGAACGACTTGAGCTTTTTCGTCGTCAGAGAGTGCCCGCAGTTGAGGCTCTAATTCTTTCAGCGTCATGGCAAACAATGGAATTGCGACTACCGATCATTCTATCGAACCGATCGCCCCATTTACCCGATCGCCCATTGCCACTTCTAGTAATTTGGGTGAAGCGCGGGGAATGCAAGCAATGGTTGTATCCATTACACTGCACGGGCGATCGCCCTCCCCATACGCTTGCTTGCACAACTCAAGCTTTGAAATGTTCTAGGGTACTATAACGCAGCAGATAATCCAGGTTATTTGTCAAGTTTTTTGCCACAAAAACTTGACAATTTAGAAAGTGGTGAGAATAATGGGATTAAGACCCTGACCTGGGATTCAAGGGGTCAGGAACCTCAGCCTAAAGGCATGAGGCTTGAAGGAGAAATCTAACAAGCCATTCTGACCAGCCTAAGTCCTTCGCGGACTACGTTTTTTGAGTCACGACACCCGCTTGATGCGTAGCTAGTCCCCTGCTCTGTCGCTGAGAGTTAAACAGTTCTAAGGTCACGCTTTACAGTGCTTTGGGCCTAACAAGCTCACTAAACATTGACCGACAAGCTAACTTTACTCCGAAAGGAGAACGGGACAACCATATCCCGGCGGGGAGGCAACCATACCTCCCCGGCCCCTCAAGGGGATTCACTTCAATGTAAAGCCGTCCTACGAAGGACGGGGTTTCAAACCCATAATTCTGATGAAAAGGAGTCAAGTCAACACAGCAGAGTTAATTCGCAGACAGATTGAGGAACGGCCAGAAGGCTATTGGCGGCACTCTGACTTTTCTAACCTGCCGTCAACTGCGGTCAGCAAAGCACTTTCCCGAATGGCGGAAAACGGAATTTTGGAGCGAGTCAGCAAAGGACTATACTATCGATCGCGCCCGACTCGATTTGGTCGCAGTCGTCCCTCTCCAAGCGATATCCAAAAACTGCTGACAAAACAAAACTTGCATCCGGCTGGACTGAGTGCGGCTAATTTATTAGGGTTTACCACTCAAAACGCAATTCAAGGTGAATTTGCTACCTCAGCGAACAGTGTCCCCCGCACTATAATTGGTTCTCGCGCCCGAATCCACACTCGCAGACCTGAAACTTGGAATCGCTTAGAAGCGACTGATGCAGCAATGCTTGATTTTTTAAGGTCTAGGGGTAAGTTGAGCGAGTTGTCTCTGACGGAGACTAAGCAAAGGTTGCTAGACTATTTTCGAGAAGGATCTCGCTTTGAACGTTTGCTTGCAGTTGCAGATGCGGAACCGCCGCGAGTACGAGCTATGCTGGGTGCGATCGGACAGGAACTCAGAAAGAGTGTTAAAGAGCTAGAAAAACTCCGAAAAAGCCTAAATCCAGTCTCTCGGTTTGATTTTGGTAAATTCAGCAATCTGAGTTATGCCAAGGAGTGGCAAGCCGAGTGAAAATGTTTGAACATCCTGATTTCCGCGATGCTGTCATCGCAGCTAGGGAACATTTCGATCGCTTTGGACTCACCGAACAATTCATCGAGAAAGATTACTATGTCACCTCGGCGCTGCGAATTGTGGCGAATCAGTGGCGTACTCAAGTCATTTTTAAAGGCGGAACCAGCCTCTCGAAGGGGTGGAAAGTGATAGAACGATTCTCGGAGGATATCGATCTGTTTTTGAACAAACAGGCATTCGTTCCTCCCCTTGGTGCAAACAGAATTGACAAAGAATTAGCAGCAATCGAAAGTGCTGTGGGAGAGCATCCTGCTTTGACGCTAGAACCTGATTCGTCCAAGCGGAAGCGGGGGGTTTTTCGCAATAGCTATTTCAGCTACACTCAGCAATTTTCGGGCAATCAGGCGATCGCCAATCGTGTATTCTTAGAAATGGGAACTCGCAGCGGCACTTATCCTACGCAGACTGTACAACTGTCTTCCTATGTGGCTGAATTTCTGCGTGAAATTGGGCAGAGTCTTGATACTGAAGATGAATTGCCTTTCTCTATGCTATTGCTGGACTTTCGGCGCACCTTTGTTGAGAAGCTGTTTGCAATTCACTCTAAAGTAGTGAAGATTCAGCAGGATGGGGAATCAATTGGAATCTACGCCAGACATTACTACGACCTGTTTTGTTTAGCTCAAAAGTCCGAAGTGCGCCAAATGTTCCAAACTGAGGAATACAGCCAGATTAAAGAGGATTGCGATCGCATTAGCCGCGAACACTTCCCAGATTATCAGCCGCCGTCAGCGATGAATTTTTCCAACAGTTCGGCTCTCTTCCCAACAGGAGAACTGCGTCAAACTATTGCTAGAGAATACGAACAGCAGTGCGGTAGACTCTGCTATGGAAATTATCCATCATGGGGGGAAATTGAAGCTTGTTTTGAAGCAGTTCGCGATCGGCTTTGACTGTTGAGCCTGAAGTATATCGTTGGTTATAACCCTTTGATATATTCCCTGATTACTGGCGGCAGAGTGTAAAAATTTGCTTGTTGTTCAATCAAGCAGCGCCGCGATAGAGATTGCAGCGCATTTAGCAAATCTGAAGCCGGAATTATGTCATTTTCTAGCAATTTTGCCCGGTTGATTGGCTGGCTTTCTTTCGCCAACAAAGAGATTACTTGTTTTTCTAGTTCGGATAGGCGATCGAACTGCTGCTGTAAAACATCTTTCAAATCTTCTGGCAACAATATCGTATCATTTGGTAATAACTCTGTCACGCCTCCTCCCAAGTCTTGAATCAGATTCGCCACGCTTTTTAACCATAGGGGGTTGCCTTGGTAGCGATGAATAAAAGTTTCACTGTTGTCGCTTTCTTCTAACCCATAATCTCTGAGTATTTCCCGTGCGGCGGCGATGTGTAAACCTTTGACTTGTAAAGTGCGAATAGAAGTATTTTGGCTTTTAACTTGAGTCACTTCTCTCGGTTGTTCCCAACCGATTAACATCAAGCAGCTTGGATGGGATAATTTTTCTATTTGTTTGAATAAGGAGCGATAGTCTTCGGATTCTGGTTTATATTTTCCAGCCAATTCGCCGCTACAGAAAACGTTGTGAACGTCATCTAAGACTATTAAACAGCGATGGTTTTGTAAATACTTAATCAGCGGTAAGCGTTTCTGATTTGTGGGGGATAAATCTTGTTTTTCGGAATTGGAAAAAAGCTGTGTTAGGTTAGATTGAAATTTTTCTAGGGTGGGGAATTCCTCTAGAGTGTACCAAACTGCGTACTCAAACTCGTCTTTAATTTGTTGTACGAGTTGTACTGCTAGGGTGGTTTTGCCGATACCGCTGATGCCGGTGAGGGTGATGAGGCGACAGCGTTGTTGTAGAATCCAGGTGGTGAGGGTGTGGAGTTCGGGAGTGCGATCGAAGAAATCGCCTAATTCTGGCATTTCGCTTAAATCTTGATGTAGAGTTTTGGTTTGTTTTGGGTTAGATGTTGCGTCATTATGTGAGTTTGATATATCTGGCGGGTGTCTAGGTTCTCCACACAGGTTAAAGATACCAATTCCTACAACATCTTTTGCAAAGTTTGAAACATTAGAGACTTGAAACCTGTGAATTGCCGATCGAAAATTCTTTTTATTGACATCTTCTCCCAACTCTTCTGAAAGTAATTGCCATAATTCCGAAGCCGCATTCCTAACACGACTTTCAGAACAGTCAAAGTCTTTGGCTAAGTGCTTGTATGTATCGTGTTGTAGAGTTGCTTTTACTACCGCTTCTTGTAAATCGTCAAGGTGTTGACCCGTTTTCTCGAAGACTATCTTATCTGCAAGATGTAACATTTCTTTAAGATTCATTGGCTCAAGAGGCTAGGATAATTTTGTGTAGTATGGCACAGTTTTAGACATTTTAGTATATTTTTAGATATTTGAGTACAAAGTTAGATTTAAAGAGATTAAAATTAGGGAAAATTGGGGGCAAAATAGTACATTTTGGGACTGGGCAAACTTGGGATTTATGAACGAGACTTGGAGAAGTCAATCGTAAATTCTAAGGATTAAATACTTGCTATTTTATCCTCTGTAACACTGCTTTAGCCAGCAAATGCGGTTTAATTAAAGGAGAAGTAACTCATGGCTGTTGACGTTTTTGTTCAAGCTTTTTCACAAGAGCTGCTTAAATATGCTGGACGAGTAGCAGCCCAAAAATTTATTGAGTATATAAAGCAAAATGGTTACGAACAAGGGACTTATTTTGTAACGCTTATTAATGAAGCGGAGGGGCTAGATATAACAATTCAAGTAGCCCCTGATGAATATATCCTTGACGCTGCTGAAGAAGCAGGTATTGATTTGCCATATTCCTGTCGTGCAGGTGCTTGTTCAACCTGTACAGGAAAACTTTTGAGTGGAACAGTCGATCAATCAGATCAGTCATTTTTGGATGACGATCAGCTTAGAGAAAAGTTTGTATTAACCTGTGTTGCATACCCAACTTCAAATTGCATCATTAAAACTCATCAGGAGGTGGAGCTATATTGAATAGGTAACATTAAAGCTACTTTTAGACGGGAATGACACTGTATAAGGCCTTGGAGTAAGGCTTCTTGTCAGTCGTCAAGATGCTGACCAATTTTCTTGAACAATCTTGGTATAAAAGAGAGTAAAACAATGAATAACGCTAAGAGCCAACAATCTAAGATTACGCATTTGCAAAGTGAAGCTCTTGACATTTTACAAAAAAGCAGTTCGCTGATAGCTCAAGTTGAATCGGTGTTGAAGAGTGGATATACCAAAGAAAAAGATATTATTGATAACGAAGTCAGAAAGGTTGCAAAGGCAGAGCTATCAATTTCCATCATTGCCCCTATGAAGGCAGGAAAATCTACGGTTATCAATGCTATCAGTGGGATGAAATTACTACCTTCCCATAACAAAGGAATGACAACTTTACCCACGGAAATTGAACTTGTTATAGGTGTAGAGAATCCGTCTCTTTCAGTGCCTAATGAGGCTAAATTTGTCTTACAAAAATTGATTTTAAATCTCAAAAAGCAAGTTAATCGGAGAGGTAACAAGTGGGTGGAAGATCAGCTTCAAGAGTATAGTTATCTTTTTGGTTTGGCTAAGGATATCCAAGCTGGAAAATGGGACACTCTTCTGACCCAAGTGAATGGTACAGAGAGTATTTCTGAATTTCTGACAGGAATAAATCATATAGTCCGAATGTGTCTCCTGATGGAAGTCGAGGTAGATGATATCATTTCCCTACAAGAATATCCAAGAATAACAGCACCTTTTATTCCCTTCTCTAACATTCCTAGCTCTGGCTCCATCGGAAAACTTGTACTAATAGATACTCCGGGCGCTGATGAAGGTAGTTCTAATGAGAAAATTCAACAGATGTTGAAGAAAATTCTTTATGCTGTAATGTCTAGACAATTGGAGCAAAGCTCATTGGTGTTAACAGTTGTTGACTACACGGTGTCTAACAATGCAGCAGCTATCGATATGCTTAACGCAGTAAGGAAAATGGTAGCTGACAGAGGTGCTGAAAATATCTATGTCTTGTGCAACAAATATGATGCAATGAAATCTGGGGAACAGAATGAAGCCCAAATTAAGAAAGATGTGGGCAAGAAGTTTGAGGGCAGTGATTTTAATCCTGAGAAACAGGTATTCTGTGTATCAGGGTTATACGCCTTAGCTGCGAGAGAGTTTTACAAAGAGTATCAGCGAAATAAGAAAGGGCTGAGTAAAGAAAGTCCTATTATGCGTTCGCTTTTTGAAGCTCAATTTGGTGCTGGCACAAGAACCGATCGCCAGTTGGAAAGAGCCACTATCGAATCAGCAAAAGACTTGGCTGATGATTTGTGGGAAGATTCTCTTTTCAGTAACTTTTTAGAACCAGTCATTGAAGGTTTGATACCTAATGCGTTGGAACTCAGCATAAATTCAGCACTTAAGGTATGCCGAAGTAAGCTTTCCCACATATCCGATCAAATTAAGCTACAGCGTAGTGGACTTGATAAAGAAGCAAACGACTTAAGCCTTATGATAAGTTCGCTTCAAACCCAACTCGAAAATTTCGAGGAACAAAGAAGCAGCCTTAACAAAGTAACTAATCTCACGGATAAATTGCGAAGAGACGCACAGTTAACTCTTTCTATTGCTTTTCAAGATAAGGAGCTTCCAGGCGAGATTAAGCAAATTTTCTCAGATGGCAATCAAACTTATGAGGGAGCTTATGCCGAGATGAGTAAAGATAAGTTCAAGAGTTGGAAGGATAAGATTGAGAAAATTGCTGAACAAAAGATACAGAATGCTATAGATTCTGCACTTTCAGCAATCAGCAAGCAAGTAGATTATACGATGGGTGATATCCGTCGTTTCTTAGAAGAAAATACAGAACCCCTTGTGAAGAAAATTAAATCCGATATTGAAAAAGCTTTTAGCGTTGATTTATCTCCCTTGCGGTTGGATCTTAAGGTATCAGGGATCAGCACGTCTCGCTATATATCATTTGATTACGAATCTAAGAAAAATTCATTTCTTAAGAAAACTGCCCAATTCTTCTTTAGCGACACGGTTTGGTGGACTGATGAAACCTACACAGTCTCAAGGTCAAAGTTTGAGACTCAATTCAGTACAAAAATGGAAGACAATCGGCAATCGATAGAAAGAGCGGTGGATGCTTTTATCAATAAAGATATTAAAGAAGCAATCAATCAATATTTTGAGCAAATTGATGGCTATCTGGAAAGTTACAGGAATGGTTTAAAAAAATCTTTGGAGAACCAAAAACTTAGTAGCACTGAGAAAGAAGAATTGGCTTCTCAGTTAGATACACTGAGTCCTGACATGGCTAAATTGATAAATATACTGAATGAATTGGAGGAGAAAAAGAATTTGTAATAAAAGCATCTGAGACTTTATTGCAGCGGACGGGCGATTTCTGAGCTAACGTGTCGTAGGCGATCGCCCCTCACAGCAAATACCAAACACTGCGATGATTGTACAGAGTGCGATCGCCCATCACGCATCAAGATCGATCGATGTCTGCAACCAAAAGCATCAACGTTAGTTTTAACCCACTGCAAATTCTGTGAACTGACGCATATAAGGTGGATGAAACCCAACCACAATGTCTGACTTCGGCACACCTATATTAACCAGCTCTTGCCCTAAATCGATTTCAGTTCCATTCTGCTGAATCCAGATTTTGCCATCCTTAATATCGAGATGTATAGGACAACCGTAAACTCGCTGTTTGTTATCCCAACCCACTCGAACAACTTGATAATGATTGTGTTCTATGTCAAAAACAACTTGCACCTCTACTTCTCCATAAGAAGGCTTGTATGCAGCATATTTCGTGAGAATTTGTTTGATACAATCCCGATATTTTTCTATTTTTTCCATAAAGCTATCACCTCTTCTTCTACATCATAGACCAATAATTTTAACTGGTAATCTTCCACAACAGCGTTTGTAAATTCACGCTTAAATAAATCGTTATACGCCGTCAAAGGAATTGCCAAAAATAGCTGACGTTGGGGGTCTTTAAACTTGAGTGCTGTACGGTAGTTGATAAATTGTCCAACCGCTAAATGAAAATCTGTTATCGCTGAAGTATTCAAAAAGCTTTTGATTTCTACAGCAATTTTCTCGCCCTGCCGTTCGGCTGCCAGCAGACGTTCCGCCCCCTGATCGATTAACATATCAACTCCACCCACACTGATGGAAAGTGGGTCATCTATAATCTGCCAACCTTTTGCAAGGCAATCTTCACAACATCATGAAATTTATCCTTTGCTGACATAAAGCCCTGATGACAAACAATTATAATTATACTGGCATTAATTGAGGTGTGTGAGTGCAATTCAGGTTGTTGACTTACCGAATCAAGCCTCGCGTGCGTGAAGCGAAGCTATCCCGTAGGGAATCGCCCTCTCGTAAGGCTTGTCCAAGGGAGTGCGAGATCCCTTCACAGCAAATACCAAACAATCCGATGATTGTACGGATAGCGATGCTTGAGTTAAACAAAAGATCGATCGCCCTATGGGCAAACATTTCTGCTAAAGTATAGCGCGTACTTAAATCAAACAGCCTATACTTGTGGAAAGAATTCCAAACGAGGCCTTAGTAGTTCGTGGCGGTCGTAATCGCCCAGAAGATATTAAACGCAGTACGGCAACTCACCCCAGCGGCATCACGGGAATTTCTGTAGAATGTGCAGTAGGATTATCTGTAGCAGAGTTAGCAGTGACAATCCCTCATGGACAAGTTGGTGTGACGACAGTGGGTGAGGTTCGATCGTCCGATGGAGATGTCATCCGTACTTCTGGCCGAAGCCCAAATCATGCAACATTAACTGGCTTAACACCAGAACAAGCAAGTCTGCTGCTGACACCAACGATTCCTAATCCATCACAACAATAATCCTAAGTAAAGTAAAAATATGAAATATCCCAGAATCTTTGCAGATTTTCATAATGCGGATGAGCAGGGTCGCCTTCGCCTAAATTGCGTTGGTACGATTGAAGATTTGAGTCGCCAAAATATTAAGTTGGAAGATGGCAAATTTTTAGCATTGTATGACGAAGAGTTAGAAGTCGATGGCGTAGTGCAATATTCAGAAGAGGAAAGTCTTTGGGTTGCAGTAATTGATTGGAAGCAAATTAGGCAAGTAGAGGATATGCTTGTTCAAGCAACAGTCTAGTGCGATCGCCAGCTAAATGCGGGTATCAAGTAAAAGTTTCATTCCAAAACTTCCCACAGTTCGGCGACAGGAGCAATTAAATCTCCCAATATTTCACCGCTTCCTTTCATTGCACCAAAGGTGGGGCGTGGATCTTGGGTGGTCGCAGGATAAATAATCACTAATGCTTTCCCTTCATGGATGACGGTTAAAGGGGTTTTGGTACGTTCGATCTCTATAAGTAGAGTCGGGAGGGTTTGAGGTAATTCAGTCGTGGTAATTTGTGCCATTTGTTTACCTTTCACAATCTTATTCTATTTCTACTATGATAATGCGAGGATTAGACGGAAAGCGATGCTTGAGTGAAAAAAAAGCGATCGCCCCTCGCACCAAATACCAAACACTGCGATGATTGTACAGAGTGCGATCGCACATAATCATCATCCCTAATTTGCGATCGACCTCCCGCATCAATTCTCAACAAAGCATCAGGCTGAAATTCGTTATCTGCGTCCAAGCGCACAGTAGCATTTTCGCCCAATTCCACCCCAGCCAACGTATAATTTGATTGTGTGGTTCGCCGTGACTTCTGAATCTTACCGATGATGCCACATAAAATATTTTTTTAATCTATTCAGTTAGCCATAAAAATTCAAGTAAACATAGCATCACGGGAGCGAGTTTTGTCGCATTAAACTCGCTCCTAAGCTGTTCTGCATTTAAACTACACAGTCAAAATTTGATAAAGTTCTTGTGGGGTGGGCGTCTCGCCCGCACAAAAAATGCAATTTAGATGTAGAACAGCTTAATATCAAATTTTAACTAAATCCGCCCCTTAAACCTTCTGCTTCTTCCTTCGCGTCCTTCGCGTCTTCGCGGTTCATTTCTAACACAAATACCCAATCCAAGCCGGCAAAACCTCCGGCGAACCGTACCACTTCCCCGGAGAACGAGGCGAATGCCAAACCCCCTCCAACACCAAATTTTCAGCCCCGTCCAAAACAGCAGCTTCCACCGGCGTAATTCCATCTCCCCAAGTTTCGCCCTTCCCCACAGTCAACTCATAACTTTTATAAGCCAGCCAAGTCCCAAAACCGCGTTTGCCAAAAACAGCCTTCCCAGCAGCGCACACGTAGCGCACCTGCGGGTGAAAAGCCCCCGGATAGTGAATTTTGACAAAATCTAGATTTTTGCGCGTCCAGCGCTCTTGAGAGACGTGCGGCGTGCCTAAAGTGATTAAAGTATTCACATAAGGGTGAGCTTCCCACAAACCCGCGTCCTCAAGCACGTCGCCGTGAATCGTGTAAGGCTTTTCGCCCAAATAGATGCGAGAAATCCAGCCGCCGGCGGAATGACCGACGAGATTGATCTGGGGAACGCCGTATTGCTGTAACATTTGTTTGACCGTGCGATCGAGCTGTCGCAAAATTGGCACCATCGACCGCCCGCCAAAAGTCGGCAACCAATCTCCCTTGCCCAGAGGCACTGTTACTGTTGGGAAACCTCGATCGACCAGAGACTTTTCTAATTCCCGATAGTCGGAAGCAGCAGCAAAATATCCTGGTAAAATCACGGTTGGTAATGGCATGGTCAATTTTAGATTTTAGATTTTAGATTTTAGATTTTGCGGTCGGAGTGCTACGATCTGTTTTTCAAGTTCAAAGACACTTGCCGAAGCATCCTTTGGATTGCTAACATCTGCCACTCGTTAAACCTTTTGCTTAGGGAATATCTACTTCTATGGCTCGCGAGCCGATTCAAACATGGTATTTTACCCTAGTTGTCGTTCACTTAGAAGACCGTTTTCTACTGGTACAAGAGCGCAAGTACGAGCAGCAGTGGTATCTGCCAGCAGGGCGAGTGGAAAAAGGGGAGACTTTGCTCGAAGCTGCTATGCGTAATACCTTTGAGGAAGCGGGCATTTCCATCATCGTTGAGGGAATTCTCCGGGTAGAACACACAGTGATGCCTAGGGGCAATGTGCGCCTCCGAGTCATTTTTGTTGCTCGTCCAGAAGATAAGACGCCGCCCAAGAGCAAGCCGGATGAGCATACTTTGTGCGCTGGCTGGTATTCTCTCAAGGAATTAGACCAGTTGTCGTTGCGGGGAGAGGAAGTTCGGGAAATGTTTCAATATATGGCAAGCGGCGCTCCAATTTATCCCATCGACTTGCTCACCATCGAGGGAGCTCCTTTTAAAAATTACCGCTATCGCTGGTGAATCCATCGATTTTGGATTTGGGATTTTGGATTTTCGATTTGAGACTTCGGCGTGAGTGCGATCGCCCTTACGATTTTAGATTTACTTGCAGCGCAGTGAATCAGGGAGCAGGAACTTTAATTTACAATTTGTAGAATCGACCCTGACGCTAGTGTCGGGGGCTTGTACTCATTTTGGGGCGGGGCTACCGAGGGACTGCGGGCTGGGCTGACAGCCACTCGATCAGTTTTTTGATGGCGTAACCGAATTGGAAACGCCGATCCATCGAACTTGTCGATCGTGTTTAATAAATTTGGTTCAGTTTCGGGCCCATGAATTTTCATCAAGGTCGATCGGGCAACTGCGAGGGCGATCGTGCTAAAATTATACCTTTGAATTCCCAACATCTCCTCATTAAAACGAATTTACACTCAATCACAACCACAACAATATAAATTACCAATCCCCCAATCACTCAATCTCCCAATCCCCCAATCTAAAATCTAAAATCTAAAATCTAAAATTTAAATGACTGACTCTTCCTCCCTAGCCAACACCCTTTCCGAACCGCTGCGCCAGCCTTTTTGGTGGGCAGCCCTAGCTTCTGTGGGCCTTCACGGAGTCCTCGGAGCAACCGCCCCGACGCTCTCAAACATAATTTATGGTGGAAATTCCTCAAAAAATATCCCCGGTTCTGTCGGCTTAGTAGAACTAACTCCCGCAGAAGCCGGCCGCCTGCCACAAACCATACCACCGAAACCGTCTAATACGCGATTTACGCCATTTTCGATCGCACCAGTTCCCCTTCGGCCAGGGCCAAAGTTAGCCCCGCCCTTGCCCCCCGCACCAGATACCATCAACTTGCCCGCCATGCCGCCGGGGATGCCCCCTCCTGGATTCTTTTCGCC
This sequence comes from Microcoleus sp. T3_B1, assembly GCF_036700445.1. Lineage (NCBI taxonomy): Bacteria > Bacillati > Cyanobacteriota > Cyanophyceae > Oscillatoriales > Microcoleaceae > Microcoleus > Microcoleus sp. T3_B1. Next base: position 4,807 of record NZ_JAUBOX010000089.1, on the reverse strand, counting down.
TCTGCCTCCTTCCCCTCTCCCGCCCTTCACGGCCCCAACAGCCCCACCACCTCCCAAAACTCCATCCCCAACAGTCAGAGCCCCCTCCCAGCCAATACCCACTTTCGTCCCACCCGTACCTCCCAGCGGTTTTCTTTTCCCGCCCTTACCTGGTAATTTCGATCCCAATATCCCGCAACCACCCTCGCTGCCAGAACCGCCCCAGCTTCCCGGCGGCGGCTCGGAAGATGAAGCAGAGGCGCTCAAAAAGATCATAGCCAGTAGAGGCGGACTTCCACTATTTCCAGACGGAGCTCCAGTCTTTACCCCGGAATTCCCAATTGGCAGGAATGTGGGACCCGATGGAGTACCAAAATTGACTCAAAAAGATCCCAATAAAAGGAATCTCATCGCAGAAACTCCCGAAGAAAGAATCAGGAGACAACAATTTGAAGAGGGACAGCGACAGCTAGGACAGTCCGGCCAACCGGGTGCAAACTTACCCACCGACAGAGAGACACTGCTGGCGGCTGGAGAGACCTATGTTGCTTTGTTTGATAAATTCCAAAAGGCTTATCCTGACTTGGAAACGACGGGCCCGACTCCTGTGCCTGTCCCTTATCCCGTAACAGCTTGCTCGCAAAAACTCCAAGGAAGAGCAGTTTTTGGAGCAGTTGTCAGCCCTCAAGGCTTGCTCAAGGCCGAGCCACAGCCGATCGTCCCGACGGGTTACGGTATTCTCGATAATGCGGCTAAAATTGCGATTATTAGCCCTTCTCTAACATTTGAAGCAGCCAGCACGCACAAGCTTTACCAACTGACTGTCGAGTTTAAGTACGACGAAAAACTTTGTAGTGGCATTCCTCTCACCCCAACCAGGCCCAACCCACCAGGCCAGCCGCAGCCCGCGCCCGCGCCGACAGCGCCCAGCAGACCAACAGGCCAGCCACCTTCCCCAGCGCCTACTGAAGTGAAACCGCAGTTTGAGAAGCCGCCGGCCCCCTCCACCAAACCGCAGCCAGGGGCCCAACCGTCGCCGCCCGCACCCAAGCCCGCGGCTCAACCGTCGCCCTCGCCTGAACCGAAACCAGCCGCGGAACAGTCGCCTTCTCCTCAACCGCAACCAGCCCAAGAGTCCCCGCAGCCCGAAGCTGCGCCATCTCCAGCCGCCGAAGTGTCTCCGCAGCCCCAAGTGTCGCCATCTCCGGCCCCGGAAGTGTCACCATCGCCGGAAGCTGCCCCATCTCCTGCCGCCGAAGTGTCACCATCTCCGGCCCCGGAAGTATCGCCATCTCCGGCCCCGGAAGTGTCACCATCGCCGGAAGCTGCCCCATCTCCTGCCACTACCGAAAATTAATTGGGCATCGGTAATTGGCAATCGGTATTGTAAAACTTCATTAAGTTTCTCGTCAAAGATAGTCAGGAGTAGTATATGCTGACTGATCAGAAGGATTTGGACTGCCCAAGCAACCGCTTTCAACGCGGCATGAATTTACGAGCCACACCTATCACTCATCCAGCTAGCCGATTGGCAAACACATCCACAGAGGTTTGTACAAAACCGCAGATGGTTTGTTAATTAATGCGCTCCGTGAATGGGTATTACATGATCGTGGCAAAAGCACTCCCAAAAGCATTGAGCAATGGGATAGGGAGCTGCGTAGCTGGGCCAATGCGGGTCAATCCGCTCAAAGTAAAAGTGAAGGGGGAGGGGCCGAAGGCCTCCCATGTCATTTAATAGATGACTATACTTTTACCAGCTATGGGAATGGGTAATATCTGACATCTTGCAGCAATATCAATAAGAGGATTTTTCGTGGGGTCGGGCGGGTTTATAGATCCTATTTGCAAGCTTTAAGGCTGTTGGCGAACCCGCCCCTACGGCTAATTGAGAATGGTGCAAGATCTCAGTAATATCCAATATGCTTGCTTCACTGTTGTGAGTTAGTAGTTAGTAGGGTGCGTCAGCTTGAATATTTGTTGCTTCTCCAACTAATTTCAACTTGCTGACGCACCTTACTTTCTCCACTAAGAATCAAGTTGTTTTTCGTTTGCCAAACCCGGCTTTGGACGATTGAAATTTTGACTACAAAGCTTATTACCTATTCCCCTTAACCTCTCAATTGTATTCAACTTTATACATTTGAAATAAGTCACCACTTTGCTTTTTTACTACCTTAGCGCCAGCAGCTTTTATCATTTTTTCCCAATCTTCTATTGTCTCTAAAAATACTTCTCCGGCTCGATAAGTTTCCAAAATTGCCCAATCTTCTGCTAAAGGAGCATTGGGGTTGAGGACATCAAAAACAAAATGACCGCCCGGTTTTAATACCCGCTTTACTTCTCCCATGACAATACTCCAATAGTCTATGGGATAGTAACAGCTAAAGCCTGTAGCGAGGCATAAATCGAACTGAGCCTCCTCGTAATTTAATTGGTGAGCGGGGGCCCATTCTACACCTTTGAACAGCTTAGAATTGAGCTGAGGGCCGCGAGCGTTTAAGGCATCTCGCGCGGCGCTGCTGATTTCTTGACCGTAAAAATATGCTTCCCAATCCCGCCAAGGGTAGATGAGAAAGCTGACTCCGCAGCCAATGTCTAAACAGCGCTGATTTTTTTGAGGTTTGGCAATTTTCCAGAAGGGAGAAACTGTTTTTGCTTGGAGAGTTCCTGCAACTGATTCTAGGAAAATCGGCATTGCTTCGACTTCTTCGGGTAAGGCGAAAGCTTCTCCTCGGTATTCGCGATCGAATCGAGAAGCGACTTGCGACAGTAAGACTTGCCAGCTATCTGATTTTCCTTTAGCAAACCAAGTCTGCTCCTGACCCGCTACTGGGCGATCGGACTTTTTAGACATTCTTGAATTACCTTTTAGAAGCTTTGAGAGCTTTTGTAAAGTTTTGGCGGTAAGGCTTATTAAAAATTAACGCGGGCCAGAGCAGCGAGAGCTTCAGGCGATTTGTAAAACTTCGATCGAAGTTAGTGCGATTGAACCCATTCCAAAATTTCCAAATACCGCCACCGTAAGCGATCAGCAATGCCAAGCTAATTAACGTACTCATTTAAAAAACCCCTAAGCAATGGATAGGATTTTGGTTGACAACTCCTCGGCCCGAAGGCACGAGGATTCTTGGTTCATTGGGACTACTCATGTAGCTTGCCCTCCCCAAAATTCACGCTCGTTTTGCCCAACCGCTGTATATCCACGCTGCAATACTACTTGCGCGGCTGCAACATCTCGATTTGTTTCATAGCCACACGTTTGACATTTATGCACCCGTTGGGATAGTTCTTTTTTGCCTGTATGAGTTTGACATAAGGGACAAGTTTGACTTGTTCGGTTCGGGTTTACCTTGGCAAAGTATGCACCTCGCTTAAAGCAAACATGGCTCAAGATATTCAGGAACTGACCAAACCCTGCATCAAGCGTGTGCTTGGCACACATTCCGGCTGACATTGCTTTGAGGTTCAAGTCCTCCGCAAATACTGTTTGGGCACAGGTACATAAATGATGTGCAGTCTTGAAATGAAAGTCTTTGCGGCTGTTCGAGATGTATTCGTGGTGCTTCGCTATTTGGTGTTGAATTTGACGAAACTTTCTAGAGCCTTTTTTCTTACGCTTGAGTTGACGTTGCAGCAATTTCAGCTTGCGTTGTCCATCCACAAAGAATCGAGGTCTATCAATCAATTCACCATCAGAAGTTGCCAAAAAATGTTTTAACCCTAAATCAATCCCTAATCCATGTCCTGAAGGTGAGGCTTGAGGTACTTCGACATCACATTGCAAAGTGAGCATGGCATAGTAGCCAGAAGCCCTTTTAATAACGCGAATTTGCTTGACATCAAACCCTTCAGGGATTGGACGCGACAGGTGCATTTTGACGGGGCCAATCTTGGGCAGGTTGACCCAATCGGTACCATCAAACTGTTTAACGGATTCTAAATTCAATTGAGGAAACACAAATGAGCGCATCCGCTTTTTGAATCTAGGAAAACCGTGTCCTCGTTCCCACATCGCCACAAACGCTGCCTCTAGTTGGCGCAACGCCTGCTGCAATACATGGGTGTGAGGCAGTTTCAACTCAGGAATTAACTTCTTTGCTTTTGCCAATGATTTGCATTGGCCCGCAAAGGTTGGACGCGGTGCATCAGCAGGGATGATGTATTCCTGCTTCATGCTGCACGAGTTGATATCACACTTACGAGAATTGACCCAATCTTTTCGTTCTCGCAATGCAAAGTTGTAGACCTTGCGGCAAATATTGAGCCACTGGTCGAAAGTCTGGCGTTGCGTATCGGTAGGAATGAGCTTGTACTCGTAGGTTAGATTCAACATACAACCATTGTATAACCAGCCTGAATAAATGCGGTGCTGTTTATTCAAAAACCTTGCTTGAGAGATTCCGAACCGAAAGTCCCCCTAGAAGGGGGAGGCTTGTATCCCATTTTTTTGGTCTGCTAGTCAAAGCGCTACCCTTAATCTATCATTTATCAGATGCCAAAGCGCACCGATACCCCTAATAATTCCCCCTTCAGAAAGAGACTTCAAAATCCCCGCTGGCCACAAACTTAAAAATAACACCCCCGAAATAGCTTTCACGGAGCAAGCAAGAAGGGACTTCTGCCAAAAGCCGATGATTCTGAGGGCTTATACCATTTTAGATTGAAGAATTGAAGAATTAAAGAATTGGGAATGACTGATGACATAAGGGTTTGGAGCTTGCCTACAGTTGCATTCTTTTTTTAAACTGGTATTGTAAAACTTCATTGAGTTTATAAGCAATTATAAACAATAATGGTATTATATTGTTGTGAGTGCGATTCGTTT